>JALOTR010000484.1 GCA_025457805.1 Akkermansiaceae bacterium
AATCCGCGCAGCAAATCCCGGCTCACCCGGAACAAGGTCATCAAATTATGCACCCGCGAACTCGGCCCCGACAGCAATCCCCGATCCCCCGTTTCCAACTCGAACAACTCCTGCTTGCGGATCTCCTCCTCGGTGATCGCGTCTTTCTCCGTCGGCTGCGGCAAGGTTGGGAATGGGTTTTCGCTCACACACCAGTCCTAACATCGTCCCCTTGCGTTTCAAACCCGAAAACCCAAGCCTATTTCGCCACCTTTCCCAATTCCTCGATATCGGGCAGAGTTATCCTCTGGTGTTTTCGCCTGCTCTGGCTAGTCTGCCAGCATGACACATGTCGCGACTTTACTCAAAGAGGCATCCCGGCTCGATCTTTCAGACCGGGCGGAGCTTGTAGCGTCACTGCTCGAAGATCTTGATCCTGAGCCACATCACGTGAGCGATGATGAGGCACTCCAGCGGCTTGAGGATCTGAAGTCTGGCAAAGTAAATGGCCTCACTGAGGAGGAATTTTGGAAAGCTTGCGGTCGGATATAACGAATGCACATCATTAGACATCCAAAACTGGCAGCGGATATTCGTGATACAGCCAAGAAATGAAATGAGTGATCGTCCCTTTGATTGGCTGGAGTTCTGGATCCGGTTTGTCTGTGCCTTCGTGTTCTTCGGGCTGCTTTTTGCTTTGCTCCTTCTGCGTTTCGTCGATTCCACCGGACTCCCATTGGGCATTACGATTTGGACAATGTTCACCGTCTCCGTGTGCATCTACGCAGCGCGAGTTGGCGATGCGGCGTGGCACCGAATCATCCATGCCTTGAAGTGGTGGTAAGGCGATGATTGCATTCGTGACAACAAAACAGCCGCCAGGTCTCCCCAGCGGCTGTTGAGATTGTTAGAAATGCTGCGGAGATATCACTTCGCGAAGTTTGCCGCGACGACGTCCCAGTTCACCACATTCCAGAATGCGGCGATGTAATCCGGGCGGCGGTTTTGATAGTTGAGGTAATAGGCGTGCTCCCAGACATCGAGACCGAGCAGCGGCGTGCCGTCGCAACCGGCGATGGCGGCACCCATGCAGGGGCAGTCCTGGTTGGCGGTGGAGCAACCGGCGAGCGAGCCGTCGTCCTTTTTCACCAGCCATGCCCAGCCGGAGCCGAAGCGGGTGGCACCGGCTTTGGCGAAGGCTTCCTTGAAGGCATCATAGGAACCGAAGGCCTTGTCGATGGCGGCAGCGAGGTCGCCGGAAGGAGCCTTGGCACCGCCGGGCAGTTCGCAGAGCGACTTGGCTTCAAGGTCGGCCTTGCCGGCGATGGCGTTGTTGAGATTGGTGATGTATGCCTGATGATGCTTGGAATGATGGATTTCCATCGTGCGGGCATCGATGTGGGGCTCGAGGGCGTCGTAGGCGTATCCGAGTTCGGGAAGAGTGTGGGCCATGGTGATTGAGGGAGTTTGGTTTGCGTATCGATGCACGCTCCGGTAGGGAAGGCGCGCGCGACGCCCCTTACGAAACCGAGCTTGCCGCCACCCGCAAGAGAAAACCGAATTCCCCGATGATTCCACCCGAACTCGCCCCTTATCTGCCGCAGATTCTCACCGCCATCGTCTCCCTGTTTCTCGGTTGGCTGTTCACGCGCCTCGCGGCGTCCGGGAAAATCGCGGCCGGGGTCGAGCGGCTCAAGGCAGAGGAGCGGCGCTCGGCGGACATCGAGGCCCGGCTGGCCCATGCGAGTTCGGAGGCGGAGCGCAGCGAGCAGGACGCCCAGACTTTCCGCAACCAACTCACCGAACTCCGTTCCCGCCTCGAAACCGAGCTCAAGGTGGCTGCGGAAAAGCAGGCGCTGCTGGAACGCGCCGAGGTGAAACTGTCCGATACCTTCAAGGCCCTTTCCGCCGATGCCCTGCGCGCCTCGTCCGAGCAGTTTCTTCACCTCGCCAAGTCCTCGCTCGCCACCCAGACAGAGGAAGCCAAGGGGGAAATCGAAAAACGCAAGACGGCCATCGAAAATCTCGTCAAGCCGGTGACCGACTCGCTCGGGAAATTCGAGTTGCGCATCGGCGAGATCGAGAAACTCCGCGAAGGCGCCTATGCCGAACTCAAGGAGCAGGTCCGCGCCCTCGGCGAAGGGCAGCTTGGTTTGCAACGCGAAACCGCCTCGCTCGTCAAAGCCCTCCGCCAACCCACCGGCCGCGGCCAATGGGGCGAAATGCAACTCCGCCGCGTGGTGGAACTCGCCGGCATGCAGGAGCATTGCGATTTCGAAACGCAGCACAGCGCCACCACCGACGAAGGGAAAAAACTCCGCCCCGACCTCATCGTCCGGCTGCCGGGAGGAAAAACCATCGTCGTCGATTCCAAGACGCCCATGGACGGATACCTCGATGCGCTGGAAGCCCAAGACGACCAGATCCGCGAGGAGGCCTTGCAACGCCATGCCCGCCAGGTGCGCACCCACATCCAGCAGCTCTCGTCCAAGAATTACATCGCCCAGTTTGCCCAGACGCCGGAATTCACCGTGCTGTTTCTGCCCAGCGAGTCGTTTTTCTCCGCCGCCCTCCACAGCGATCCCGGCCTGATCGAACGCGGCGTGGACCAAGGGGTGATCCTTGCCACGCCCACCACCTTGATCGCCCTGCTGCGAGCGGTTTCCTATGGCTGGAGGCAGGAATCGATCGCCGAAAACGCCCGCGAAATTTCCGCCCTCGGCCGCACGCTTCACGAGCGACTGGGAAAACTTGCCGATCATTTCTCCAAACTCGGCCGCTCGCTCGGTAGCGCCGTGGAGAATTACAACAACGCCATCGGTTCTTTCGAAACCCGCGTGCTCACCACCGCCCGCAAGTTTGAGGAACTCAAGACCGCGCCGGAAGCCGCCAGCATCGCCCACCTCGAGCCTATCGACAATTCCCCGCGTCCGCTCCAAGCCTCCACGCCACCCCCCGGCGCGCCGCCGGCAGCCCTTGCGGCCCTTGCCCGCGCCAGCCAAGTGGCTGCAAGCCATCAAGTCCCCGCCACGCTCACGCTCGACGCTTCCAAATCCGCCGCCTTGCTCGAACCTTCCTACGAAGACGACTTCACCTTCGTCCCCAACGCCCCGGCCAGCGCCCGCAGCGCTGCGGCGGACCTGAGGTCGGCGCTGGAGTGAGCCTGCGCCGTGGTCGCATGGGCATCGCGAGATGCCGCGTGGTATCCGATTTCCCCTGTTTTCCGCCCGACAAAAAACGGCGGCCCCTTGCAGGACCGCCGTTTGCAAAACAACAACAACCGGAAAAAGAAATCAGATTCCCTTTTTCACGACGTCCGTGAGGAGGTCGATCACGCGGTTCGAGTAGCCCCACTCGTTGTCATACCAGCTCACCAGCTTGAAGAAGCGGGAGTTGAGCTCGATGGACGAGCCGGCATCGAAGATCGACGAGTGTGCGTCGTGGATGAAGTCGGTGGAAACCACTTCGTCTTCGGTGTAGGCGAGGATGCCCTTGAGGTAGGTTTCCGAAGCGTTCTTGAGCAGGCCCTTGATCTCGGCGAGCGAGGTTTCCTTCACGGTCTTCACGGTGAGGTCCACCACGGAGACGGTTGGGGTCGGCACGCGGAAGGCCATGCCGGTGAGTTTGCCCTTCACTGCGGGGCAAACCAAAGCAACAGCCTTGGCGGCACCGGTGGTGGATGGGATGATGTTGAGCGCTGCCGTCCGGCCACCCTTCCAGTCCTTGCGGGAAGGACCGTCCACGGTCTTCTGCGTGGCGGTGTAGGAGTGCACGGTGGTCATGAGGCCTTCCTCGATGCCGATGCCTTCCTTGAGAAGCACGTGCACGAGAGGAGCAAGGCAGTTGGTGGTGCAGCTCGCGTTGGAAATGATGTGGTGCTTCGCGGGATCGTATTGATCGTCGTTCACGCCTTGCACGAAAGTGCCGTCCTCGCCCTTCGCAGGAGCGGAGATGATGACCTTCTTGGCTCCGGCGGTGATGTGGCCCTTGGCTTTTTCCGCATCGGTGAAAAGTCCGGTGGACTCGATGACGATTTCCACGCCGAGGTCCTTCCAGGGAAGGCCTTCCGGGCTGCGGGCGCTCACGACCTTGATGTCGTGGCCGTTGACGACGATGATGTCGTCATCTTCAAGCTCAGGAGAGGATTTCTTGGAGGAAACCGTGCCGTTGAAGCGACCTTGCGTGGAGTCATACTTCAGGAGGTAAGCGAGGTTGTCCGCAGGAACGATGTCACCCACGGCGACAACATTGAAGGTGGTTCCGAGGTGGCCTTGCTCAACAAGAGCGCGGAATACAAGGCGGCCGATGCGGCCGAATCCATTGATGGCGATGGTAGTCATAACAGTATGTGGAGAATGCCAATGCGGCTTTTCCGCCCGGCGGGGCGGGATTGTGCATGCCGCGACCAAAGCGTCAACCCCCGGAGACGAAAGCGCAGAAAATGCGGGGTTTTCAGCAATGCCACCGACCCCTTGTGAATGGGCTTCATGCCCTTTCCGCCCTTCATTCATTCCACTCGGTCGGTATCCAAGAAATACCAAGGGCCGCGCCATCTCCGGAAGTCCCCGGAGTTTCCTGCATTCAGATCCCTGCAAGGAATCGACAAAAGCTCCCGTTTTGAGGGACTGATGTTTATGCCCACGTGGTTCATGACATCATTGCCTGATCGAAAACCCACTCTCATGACCTGCCGCCTCATCCTCTTCGCCGTCCTCATTTGCCACGCCTCCGCAGAACCGGCGAAACGCTACGATCTCACCGCGCGGGCCAGTGCCATCGATCCGAAAGCCATGGCCCATCCGGAAATCGGATTCCTGTTAGAAAAAGGT
>JALOTR010000485.1 GCA_025457805.1 Akkermansiaceae bacterium
CCTTGATGTTTCAGGAATCGGCAAACCACCCGCACCGGACATCGCCGTGTTGCAGCCCGCAAACTCCGATCTGAAGGATGGCACCAATCGCACCTTCGGCACGGTCAAAACCGGCAGCACCGGAGCCCCCAAAACCTTCACTCTCCGCAACACCGGCAAGGCCCCGCTCACCGGCATCCGCTTCAGCAAAAGCGGCACCCACGCTGCCGAGTTCCTCGTGGATGCCCCCACCACCACCCGACTCGATCCCGGCAAAAGCACCACCTTCAAGGTCCGCTTCAAACCCAAGTCCAAGGGAACCCGCAACGCCGTGCTCAAAATCAACAGCAACGACAAGGACGAGAATCCCTTCGACATCCGGCTCTCCGGTCAAGGTGCCGCAAGGTGATGATAGAACCTCATTGACCCCGCTGACGTCAATGACGTCAACAAGGTCAATCCCGTCACCATCACTTCTTCCTCAACTTCGTGATGCGCCCGGAAGTATTCCAATCCTGCACATAAAGATCACCATTCGCCGCAAAACCCACTCCGTGAGGTGCGGTGAAAAGCCCCAGTTGCTGGTCCTTCGCTTGCACGCCGAAGTTCGCCCACCGCTTGCGATCCGGATTGTCGCCCAGGAACGAAACGGGCGTGCCGTTCTTGTCGAGAATCACAACGCGGGCCTCAAGCTCGGCAACCGCCAGATGCTCGCCGTGCCATGAGAAAGAACAAGGGCGGCGCAAGTTGGTGGCATGCACACCGATCCAGTTGCCTTCGAGATCCAAGTGGCAAAGACGGCGGTTTTCACGATCCGCCACCAGCAGGCGCGGCGCACCGAAGCGGGTATCGATGGTAAGTCCGTGGCAGGTATTGAATTTGCCATCTTCCTTGCCCTTGCCACCGAAGGTTTTGAGGATCTTGCCAGTGGCATCGAACTTGTGGATGAGTTGTGAACCATAACCCATGGCGGCAAAGATCGAGCCATCGGGAGCCGCGGTCACTGCAGTGAGTCCGTTCCATCCACCTGGCACCTCACCGGTGCTGGCGTTGGGGATTTCAAGCAACAGATTGCCATCGGTATCGATCTTGCAAACGCGGAAGGGCGTGGGCTTGAGGCCCTTCTTCTTGCGGGCTCCGTTGCCATAACCATTGTTCTGCGCACCATAGATGACCGTTTTTCCATCTTCCTGCCGGATGTCCATGGCATGGAAACCCTGGCATTCCGGGGCGATGGATTTGACAAAAGTCCCATCCGGCTCCCAGACAATGATGGCCAGTTCGGATTCCGTGCTGAAGTAAACCTTCTGGTCCGGCCCCACCAACACGCTGCCGTGGGTCGGCCCAAGCGCGCCACCTTCCGGCAGCTTGCCCCAGCCCGGAACCGCTTCATAGGTCCACGCTCCATTGCCGGTGATGACCGGAGCCTTCACGTCCCCGCCGGGCTGCGCGCCGTGATCGGGATGGGCGTGGAGAAGGAAGGGAACGAGGGCGAGCAATGCGATGGTGGATTTCATGATGGTTGTTAGTTGTTATATACAATAGGGGTTTTAGGTGAGATGGGTTGGCAACTTGAATTGATATCTATCAGATAGTCGGCATCCGCTTTTCCTGTCAACTGAAGCGTGGCGGAGCAAAGCCTTCGCGGTATTGGCGGCGGACGATGGTGCGGGTGGCTTCCTCGTGATTGGTGAACGCGAGTTTGGACTTGTTCCAAAGCAATTCCTGGCCCGGAAAGCGGGTGGCCTTGACGGCAAGCAGCGCCGCCTCGGTGATCCGCACCGCATCCTTGAAGGGCGCGCGGAGTTCGGTCTTGGTGCCGAGGCAATTGTCCACCCATGCGTGCCAATGGTTGAGCTTGCCATACTTTGGCATGCCGGGCATGCGCAGGCCTTGCTCCATTTTCCCGTCGCGCCAGATCTTCAGGTTCCCATCCGCTTCTAACAGAAGTGTGCCACCCTCGCAGACCACAACCGTCATATTGCTGTCCTTGACGGGCGCATCGATGCGCATCTGCTCGGGGCTGGGTTGTTGGTTGCTGTCGTAGAAATGGATGGGGAAAGTTTTGGCGGCGAATTGATCGGAGGCGACTTTGTAAGTGATCGTGGATTTGCAGGGGTTCACGTGGAAGACCTTGCCGGCAGGTTCCGGGCAATCGGTTTTCACGGAGACAGGCGTGATCAGTTCGTCATAGGCGAAGAACACCACATCCAGCAGGTGACAACCCCAGTCGCCGAGGCCGTTCGTGCCGAAGTCCCACCAGGAGCGCCATTTGATCGGCGCAAGATTTTCATGATAGGGCATCTTCTCGCAGGGGCCCAGCCACAGGTCCCAATCGAGGTTGGGCGGGATCTCTGCGGACTCCTTGAAGGTTTTTTCGTAGTTGAAATACATGTTCGGGCCGGGCGAGCCGGTCCAGATGTAGGCCTCGATGGCTTTGCCGAGTTTTCCTCCGCGGAGGATATCGATGGCACCCCGACGGCCGGGATTGGCCATCCGCTGGTTGCCAAGCTGGGTGACCAAAGTCGGCTTGGCCTTGAGAGCCTGCTCGACCATGACGAGTTCGGCGAGCTGGTGGACGAGCGGTTTCTGGCCATAGACATGTTTGTCATGGGCCATCGCCGTCAGCAGGATGGGAGCGTGGGAATGATCTGGCACGGAAACGATGACTGCATCGAACTTGTCCACATGCTTAGAAAACGCTTCGCGGTAGTCCTTGCAGGTGAATGCCTGCGGATGCGCTTTGGCAGCCTCCGCCAAGGCATTGGAATCCACATCGCAGAGGCCGGTGATTTCCGCATTCGGGTGACTGGCAACAGCTTGGCGGTCCGCCGCACCGATGGTGCCGATCACACCGATGGACAGCACACGGAGTTTTCCGTTAGCCGATGCCGCGCGGGCCAGCGGCATGCCAAGAGTGGAGATGCCGAACCCGGCGGCGGCAGTGGTCCGGAGGAAACTCCGGCGGGTGGGGGGGCTGGATTGAACGATCATGAGGGTGCTTGGGGGATTGATAGGCGGAGCATGGGGAATACGTCGAATAATGCGCTTCCTCTCCGGATTTTCTGAAATCAACCCCAAGGCAGGCCTAAGGGGCACTTTGACCCTTTTATTTTAAGCCAGGCTTTTTACAGGTTTTCGCTTGTCTGCCGGAGTGCCTTTTAAAAGCCAGGCTTTTTATGAGATTTTGTCTGATTTCCGATCGCTGGCGTTCCGTCAGATGATGATCCTTTGATGGAACCGCGAAGATTTTCCGGAAACCGAGGCTCTCCCGACGATCTACCACATGGCGTAGGCAGCATTGCAGGGGCGGAAAACCGCATGCCAAAACAAATCCAGCGGGGCTAAATTGCGATAGAAATCAGAGGACCCCCTTCTGCAGGTCCCTCAGACTCCACAAGGCCTTGCCCGCTTCGGCCGCATTTCCCCGCATCCTCCGGGCTCCGTCTTTGCGCTTCGGACCGAATCGGTCCCGCGCGCTCACGAACGCCTCGTTCACAAACTCTCTGCTGCCAATCACCGCGCCATCCGCGAAATAGCGGATCCTGCAAAACAGCATCTTCGTGAGCCCCAGATCCTTGAGCACCGTCTCGTTGTCATCGCTTT
>JALOTR010000014.1 GCA_025457805.1 Akkermansiaceae bacterium
CGGCAATCGTTCATGTTGTTAGAAAACGGACTCCCTCCGGGACAGGGGCGCTTCTACCGCTTCTCCGCGGGACCGGCACCTTCCGCCCCTTGAATCCTGCATCGATCAATCCGATGTCCGGTTTCTGGGTTGGGAAAAAAGTCGTCGTCCCCGGCGGCGCGGGATTCATCGGGTCCCATGTCGTGGAGTGGCTGGATGAGTTGGGTGCGGAGGTCGTTGCGGTGGATGATCTTTCCAATGGCGATTGGTCGCGCTTGGGCGGGACAAGCAAACGCATCCGGAAGGTGGAAGGGGATGTGAATGATGACTCTTTGTTAGATAACATTTTCCCGGGAGCCGATGTGGTGATGAATCTCGCGGGCGTGGCTCCGGGGCTGACTCTCGACGAAGGCCGTCATCAACACCTGCATGATGCGAATGTGCGGATCGCGGGATCGGTGTTGCAAGCCGTGCTCCGGCACCGGATTCCCCGATTGCTGGTGGTGAGTTCTTCCTGTGTGTATCCGGACGATGCGCCGGTGCCGACGCCCGAGATGGATCTAACAGGAAATTTGCCGGAGGCTGCCAACCTGGGTTATGGACTCGCCAAGCGGGAGATCGAACAGGAAGCGATGCGGGCTGCGGAGGAGCATCCCGGCATCAGGATCGCGATCGCCCGACCCTTCAATGTGTATGGAGCCCGCGATGCCCGCAGCGGGCGGGGGGCTCACGTGATTCCTTCGCTTCTGGGGAAAATTCTCAGCGATGATCCGGAAGTCGTCGTGTGGGGTTCGGGCCAGCAGACGCGGAGTTTCATCCATGCCAAAGACATGGCTCGCGCGCTTGTGCTGGTGACCGAGCATCATGCTGTCGCGGATCCGGTGAACATCGGCGATGCCTCGGAGATTCCGCTCGGTGAATTGGTGGAGCTGCTGATGGAGCTTTGCGGAAGCCGCAAGCCGATCTGCTTCGATACCAGCAAACCGGAAGGCGCGCTGCGCAAAGGCGCGGACATTTCCAAGCTCCATGGCATCACCGGAGGCTTCCACGCAGCGGTGCGGTTTGAAGACGGCTTGCGCGAATTGGTGGAAACCCGCCTGACAAAAACGGCGGCCTGTTAGAAAAGCTCAGGGCTGGTTTTCCCAAACCCGCGTCCTCAATGCCTCGGCGGCGGCGCGTGCCTCGGCTTCCTTCTTGCTCTTGCCCTTGCCGGTGGCGAGCACCAGCGTTTTCCATGAAACTTCGGCTTGGAACACACGGCGGTGATCCGGCCCGCTCTCGCCGACGATCCGATAGACCGGTGCCTGCGGGTGGATGGATTGCAGGTGTTCCTGAAGCTCGCCCTTGGGATTCCGCTCTTCCGGGCTGGCGACCATGCTGCCGATCTCGGACTCGAACAAACGCAGCACCAGCTCCCGCGCCGGATTCGGACCGGAGTCCAGATACACCGCGCCGATCAGCGCCTCGAAGGCATCCGCTAGGGTCGATAGACGCCTGCGTCCGCCGGTGGCTTCCTCGCCTTTGCCGAGAAGAACGTAGTCGCCCAAATGGATCGCCATGGCAAAGCGCGCCAAGGCCCGGCGGGAAACAACGCGCGAACGGAGCTTGGTGAGCCGCCCTTCGGTGAAATCCGGAAACATCTTGTAGAGCTCCTCGGTGACGATGAGCTGGAGCACGGCGTCGCCGAGAAATTCGAGCCTCTGGTTGTCGAAATGAGGCTTCTGCGACTCATATGCGAGGCTGGGATGAGTCAACGCCTCCGCCAACAGCAGAGAGTTGCGAAATTTGTAGTGGATCCGGCTTTCCAGCGGCTGCATCGGTCGTATTGCTAGATTTCCTCCCTCCCCCTTCCGGAATCCAATGGGATACCCGATGGGAAAGATGGGGTGATCGACGGGACTCGAACCCGCGACAACCGGAATCACAATCCGGGGCTCTACCAACTGAGCTACGACCACCATTTGAAACGGCGGGCGGGAGAATTGATCGAAGCTCCGGACTTTGGAAAGGCAAAAATCATCCACTCGCGAGGAAATCTCCATCCGGATGCCAAGGGAGAGCCCGTCCCGGCGATTCAGCGGGCTTGCTTTTCTTGCTGCCGGACGCTGCACATGAGTCGGAAGGGCCGATTCATGACGCTCCGGAAATTCGTTTTCTCAACATGAAATATCCCACCGCGATCAAAACGAGAAGAATCCCGGCGACGGTGGGGACGAGGGGCTTGCCCGGTTCCGGAGGGTTCGAGACGGTGGGCCTTTCGGAATCGGTGCCGCTTTCGTTCTTGTGTGAGGTCTTCCGCTCTTCGGTCCGTTTCCGATCACGCTCGACACGTTCGATCTTCTGTTTTTGTGCCGGTCCGTTGAGGTCGTATTCCGTCGGATCGCCCTCGAAGCGGAAGGTGCGATTGCCGGACTTGATCTGCTCATACCATAGCAGCCAGGCGGCATTGGCATCGGCGACGTTCTGTTTTGTAATAGGGTCCTTGAAAGGCTTGTCCAAGAGTGGGAACTTCTGGAGAGCTACTCTGGCACTCACTGACAACGGGGCGAACTTTTCGGACTGGGGAGCGGTGTCGTTTCCAGGCGGCACCCAATCATTGAATAATAGTTCGCCAAGGGCGCGGACACCTTCAGGACTCGATAAGTGCGGAAATATCTGAAATGCGGCCCCGATTTTTCCTCGATAGTCAAACCACGCCTCATTCCCGCCTTGATTTCTGTAGCGTTCCTGTGCCCGAAGGACTTGGTCTTGGTAGTATTCCGCGTGACCGGGGATGGCGAGGAGGGCGGATTGAAGCGCCGAGAAAAGTGAATCCACTCTGGGATCCCGTTGCCCAAACTCCTTTCGGAATGCCATTGATCGCAAACCCTGAGAGAGCTCCTCGATCTTAGCTTCTCTGCTTAAGTTGTTTATGTTCGATAACTTATTCTGCCAAAGATCCAGTTGCTGTAATTCTTGCTGCCTATCCTCCTTCGACCATTCTCCGCTACAGGGGCCCGGTTGAAGGCACAATGCCAATAAAGTTAACCGGACAAATCGTCTTAACGTCTTCATGCCGTTCATAGGTCAATGATCTCCTCCCGGACGAGCCTTCAGCCACTTCTCCGCCTCGTCCCATTCACCCTTGACCAGCAGACGGGAAGAACCGTCCGAGCTCGGGCCACTGCACATGAGTCGGCAGATGTGGCGGGTTCCGGGCAGAGGCGCGGGCCCGTTGTTCTTGTCTGGATGGCCGTCCCCCACGAACACGTGGCCGATTTCATGGGCGATGGTGTCAAGCAGGTGTGGCTTGTTTCTGTTTTTTCCGAATTTTGAGCCTAGATTGAACACTAGGGACACGAACCACACCGATCTTTGCTTGCGGGCTTGCAGTGGGGCTTGCTTGACAGGGCGGGAGGCAGGCCTTTGAGTCCATTTCCCATGCCACCTCCCCAAAAAGGCTTCAAGGTCATCAATCACCGCGATGTGCAATACCGCTGGATCATGCGGAATGCGCGCGGCGTGAATGAACTCGTCGTCGAGGCCAGCGCGCCGGTGAATGGCCAGGTTCTCACCGCCGAGCTGCCCAAGGTGGTGAGTTGGAACATGGTCACGGACGCCATCGACTTCGCCAACGCGAACGGCTGGAAATCCCAGGAAGCGGGTCCTGTTTTCCGCTGCAAATACGAGCGCAAGGGCTTCCGGCTCGCCGATCCGGAGGGGAAATGAGCGCGAGGGCAGGGGGGGAACCACGGAGTACACAGAATACACGGAAAATTGAGGGTTTGGAAAGCAGGTGACCATCCCAAGGGGACTCGCACAATTTAATTTCCTTCCGTGTATTCCGAGTTTTCCGTGGTTCAAAATACAGCGTGCCTCAGGCAAGGTTGGTGAAAACCGCCTGCACGTCATCGTCGTCTTCGAGTTTGTCCACGATGTTTTCCACATCCACCATTTGCTCTTCGGTCAGTTCGATGGGTTGGTTGGGCAGGCGTTGCAGGCCGGATTTGGTGGCGGTGATGCCGAGGGCTTCGACCGCTTGGCTGAGTTGGGAAAATGAAGTGTAATCGCCGATCACCGAGACCACGCCATCGTCCACGGAAAGTTCCTCCAGGCCGGCATCGATGAGTTCGAGTTCGATTTCCTCCAGGTTTTTCCCCTCGGGCACGGGAAATTCGATCACCGTCTTGCGCGAGAACATGAAATCCAGCGCGCCGGAGTTGGCGAGTTGACCGCCGTTTTTGTTGAAGATGGTTTTGATGTTGGTGACCGAGCGGTTCGAATTGTCCGTGGCGCACTCGATGAAGAACAGCGAACCATGCGGCCCCTTGCCTTCGTAGCTCACTTCGGAAATCTCCGATGCGTCCTTGCCGGCAGCGCGCTTGATGGCGGCCTCGATGTTTTCGCGGGAGAGGTTTTGCGCCTTCGCGTTGTTGATCGCCACCCGCAGCGGGGCGTTGGATTCCGGGTCCGGGCCGCCGTTTTTCGCGGCAAGCGTGATGGACTTGGCAAGCTTGGGAAACACTTTGGACATTGTGGCCCAGCGTGATTCCTTGGCCCGGCGGCGGCATTCGAAGGCTCTTCCCATGGTTTGAAAGCGGTTGAATTGGACTCCCGGCAGGCGCGCCGGGAAGCGGATTCAAGCAGGCCATCGCAGAAGCTCAAGGCTCGATGCCGCGGACGAAAATTTCCACCGTCTCGGAAATCCAGCCCTCGCGATCGAGGTCCGAGAGCCCCGAGGTCCGCCGCAGCAGGCCGCCGAAAAGCGATGAGGTAAACACCTCCGCAAAGGCCATTCCGTTCAAATCCGCCCGCACCAGCCCGTCGTTTTTCCGCTGCTCCAGATAACCCGCGATGCCTCGGTGCAGCGGTTCGAGCACGTCGCCGATGAGCTCCTTGCACAAGGTCGGCCGCCGCCGCCCTTCGCCGATCATCGCCCGGGCCATGCCCTCGCAGCGTTCGAGCGATTGGTTGTAAACCCGCGCAAACCGCTCCAGATCCTCCCGCAGATTTCCACTGAACGACTCCGGGCACTCGCACAGCGCGCTGAACTCCACCGAGGTCTCCTGGACCACCGCCGCCAGCAGCTTTTGCTTGGACTCAAAATGCCGGAACAAGGTGACCTCATTGCAACCCGCTCGCTCGGCAATTCCTCGCGTCGTCGCCGCTTCGATCCCCTTGTCGCCAAATTCCGCCCGCGCCGCATCGATCAATTTCTGACGGGTGCTCAGGCCTTCGACCGGTGGGGTTTTTGTTAGATCCGCGCTCACTGGGAGGAATTTCGTGCAAGTAATCACTTGCATGCAAGAAAAAAATCGGCTCCATTCCCCGGCGACCCATGCCAAGCGAATCCTTCTTCCGCCGATTCCTGAGCGTCGCTCCCGTGCTGGCACTGGGAGCCTGCGCGCCCGTCGGGCCGAATCACGAGACTCCCGCCATGGAGCTGCCCGCCTCGTTTTCCCAAGGCGGAGTGAAGTGGAAACGGCAATCGCCGGAAACCCTCCCCGTGCCCCGGGCTTGGTGGAAACTCTATGGAGATCCGACGCTGACCTCGCTGGTGGATCGCTCGTTTTCGATGAACCAGAACCTCGCCGCCTCCTCCGCCCGGCTCCGGCAGGCCCGCGAACTGAGCAATCAGGCCCGTTCGCTCTATTTCCCGAACATCACCCTTGGCACCAATGCCGAGCGTTCGAAAACCCGTTTCCGCGGTCCCGGCGGTGGCTCGAACTTGGAAAGCAGCTTCACCGTGCCCGTCGATTTCAGCTACGAACTCGACGTCTGGGGCAAAGTCCGCCGCCAGGTCGAATCCGCCAGCGCCTCGGAAGCCGCAGCCCAGGAAACTCTCAACGCCCTGAAACTCAGCATCGCCGGGGAAGTCGCGCAAACCTATTGGGCCCTGCGCGCCGTGGATGCGGATCGTGCGATGCTGGCAAAGACCTTGGAAATCCGCCGCCGCGCCCTCGGCCTGCTCGATGCCCGCCGCAAGGCCGGCAGCATCAGCGGACTCGACCTCGCCCGGGCGGAAACCGAAGTCGCCACCGCCGAGGCCGACCGCATCCGGCTGGATCAGGATCGCGTGCAGCTCGTCAACGCGCTCGCCGTCCTCACCGGTTCCGCCGCCACGGGTTCCAGCATTCCGGATCGTCCCGATCTACCCCAGCCGCCTTCCGTGCCCGGCACCGTGCCCTCCGAACTCCTGCGCCAGCGCCCGGACATCCGCGCCGCCGAACGCCGTGTCGCTGCTGCCAATGCGGACATCGGAGTCGCCGCCGCCGCGTTTTACCCGTCCTTCACCCTCAATTCCAGGGGCGGCTTCGACGCCACGGAGATGGCCGATCTCTTCCAAGCCTCCTCGCTCGTCTGGTCCCTCGGCGCGGGAGCCGTCACGCCCATCACCGGCCAGAAATACCTTCGCGCACAAAAAGCCGCCGCCGTCGCCGCCCACGATGCCGCCAGCGCGGAGTATCGCCAGACGGTGCTCGAATCGATGGGCGAAGTGGAAAACGCCCTGCAAGGCAGCGCCATCCTCCAACGCCGCCAGGTCGCCCAAGACCAGGCCCTCGCCTCCGCCCGCAAGACCTTCGATCTCTCGGTGAAACGTTTCAACTCCGGCCTCGTCAGCTTCCTCGATGTGGTGGACGCCGAGCGCACACGCCTCGATGCCGAGCGCGCCGCCAATGCCATCCGCGCCGAGCGTCTCGCCATCTCCGTTTCCCTCATCAAAGCCATCGGCGGCGAATGGTGATCGCCGCTTTTCCAACTCTCCTTTTTCCCATGAGACCGCTCATTCTAACAGCCACGCTGATCGCCCTTTCCTCCTGCGGAAAAAAAGACCCCGCCGCCGGAGCCGCTCCACCCAACATGATGGATCGTGAGCAGGCGGTGGAAATGATGACCATCACGGTAATGCCCATGAAGGAAACAGTCGGCCTCGTCGGTAGCATCGCCGCCAATGAAAGCGCCGAACTCCGCCCGGAAATCCCCGGCGTGATCAACTCCATCCACTTCGAGGAAGGAGCCGCCGTGAAAAAAGGCGATCTGCTTGCCAAGCTCGATACCCGCGAACTCGAAGCCCAACTCTCGGAAGCCCGCGCCGGATTCCTCCTTGCGGAACAAAATCTCAAGCGCAACCAAACGCTGTTAGAAGATGAAGCCGTCTCCAAACTGGAAGTGGATGCCGCGGTTGCCGATCATACCAAGCTCAAGGCCGCGATCGATCTGTTAGAAGTCCGCCTCGCAAAATCCTCCATCATCGCACCCTTCGATGGAGTCGCCGGTGACCGCACGCTTTCCGTCGGCGATTATGTCACCTCACAATCCATCGTCACCACCGTCGATGACCTCTCA
The DNA here is from genome assembly GCA_025457805.1 of Akkermansiaceae bacterium. GTDB lineage: Bacteria > Verrucomicrobiota > Verrucomicrobiia > Verrucomicrobiales > Akkermansiaceae > Luteolibacter. The sequence goes on from JALOTR010000014.1 coordinate 7,306, forward strand.
CGCTTAAAAGTGGAAATGTCCGTGCCGGAAAGATATCTTCCCAACCTCAAATCCGGTACCACCTTCACCCTCCGCGCCGCCACCTCCGAAGAAGGCGGGGAAACTTCCGGAAAAGTGTATTTCGTTTCACCCCGCATCGATGAAGCCACGCGCTCCACGCTGGTGAAAGGTTATGTCACCGATCCACCGCCCTTCCTCAAGCCCGGCATGTTTGCCAATATCAACCTCGTGCACCGCACTGTGGAGGACGCGCTTGAGGTTCCGGAGACTTCCATCCTCTCCACCGCCCGTGGTACGGTGATCATCGTACCTGAAGAAAAGGACGGCGCCAGCGTCGCCGCTTTCGTCCCTGTGAAAACCGGCCTGCGCGTTCCGGGATTCGTGCAGGTCAGCCAGGTAGGACCACCCATCAAGGCGGGTGACAAGATCGTTTCCTCTGGGGTCGGCGGCTTGATTCTCTTTCCCGGCGTGAAACTCAAAGCCGTAGATCCTGTCGTCAAACCCGGCATGCCAGAAGCCACAGACCGCAAGCTCGAATGATAGTTTCCGATACATCGATCAAACGCCCCGTGCTCACCATCGTGGGTGCGCTGATCCTCATGCTGTTGGGCATTCTGTCCTTCCGCAATCTGCCGGTGCGCGAGTATCCGGACACGGACGTGCCCACGGTTTCCGTCACCACCGTCTATCGCGGTGCCTCGGCGGAAGTGGTGGAAAGCCGCATCACCGAGCCGCTGGAAGAACAACTCTCCGCCATCGATGGCATCCGTGTTCTGAAATCTTCCTCTGCGGAACAGGCATCGCGCATCACCATCGAGTTCAATCTGGATCGCGATCCCGACGAGGCGGCAAACGATGTTCGTGACCGCGTAAGCCGTGCCCGCGACCGCCTGCCGGATGAGGTGGACGAACCGATCATCGCCAAGGAAGAAGCGGACGCCCAACCGGTCTTGTGGCTGACCTTCACTTCGGATCGATTCTCCCGCACCGAACTCACGGATGTGGTCGATCGAATAGCGAAACAACGCATTCAAACCGTCCCCGGCGTGGGCACCATCTTCATCGGCGGCGAGCGCCGCTTTGCCATGCGGCTGTGGCTGGATCCGGACAAGCTCGCTTCCTATCAACTCACCACCACCGATGTGGAAAGCGCCTTGAGCGATCAAAACGTAGATGTTCCCGGCGGACGGATCGAATCCTTCAACCGCGAGTTCACTGTCAGAACCCAGGGCGAACTCGCCAACGCCGCCGCCTTCGAAGAACTGATCATCGCCACCCGTGGCAACAGCCAGATCAAACTCAAGGACGTAGGCCGAGCGGAACTGGGCTCTGAAGATTATCGCACCCGCACCTATTTCAACGGCGTGCCCACCGTCGGTCTGGGCGTTGTTAGACAATCGAAATCCAATCTGCTCGAAGTGGCGGATGGCGTGAAGAAACTCATCCCCACCATCGAGTCGGAGCTGCCGGATGGCATCAAGGTGGAGGTCGGATATGATAGTTCGGTGTTCGTGCAGCGCTCAGTGGACGAAGTATATAACACCTTCATCGAGGCCTTCATCATCGTCATCATTGTGATCTTCGTCTTCCTGCGCGATTGGCGTGCGGTATTCATTCCCATCACCGCCATTCCGATTTCGATCATCGGCACCTTTGCCATCATTTCCGCGCTCGGCTTTTCTATCAACATCCTCACCCTGCTCGCCCTCGTCCTTGCCATCGGTTTGGTGGTGGATGATGCGATCGTGATGTTGGAAAACATTTATCGCCGCATCGAGGAAGGCGAGACACGGATCCAGGCCTCGGTGCTCGGAGCAAGACAGGTGGCGTTCGCCATCATTGCCACCACGCTCACGCTGGCCGCCGTGTTCCTGCCCGTGGCTTTCCAATCCGGTTCCACCGGGCGCTTGTTCTATGAGTTTGGTTTCTCCCTCGCCGTGGCGGTGATGGTATCCATGGTGGTGTCGCTCACGGTCACGCCCATGCTTTCCTCGATCATGCTGAAAGGCGCGGATCCGGAAACCGGGCATCTTCCGCATGGTTGGTTGTATCGCGTGACCGAGCCGTTCTTCGTTCTGGTCAACCGCGTCTTCGGTTCCGTGCTCCGCGTCACCATGAAGGCATGGCCGCTGGTGATCATTCTAACAGCCGGCTTCCTTGCGCTGGCACCGATGGCCTACAAGGGCCTGCAAAAGGAACTCACGCCGATGGAAGACCGTGGCAGTTTCATCTCCATCTTCAGCGGTCCGCTTGGCTCGCATCCGGATTATACTTTCAACTATGTCAACAAGATGGCCGGCGTGATCGAACGCCAGCCGGAGTTGGAACGATACTTCTCCGCCACCGCCCTCGCTCGTGGCGGTCCCGGTTCCGGCAATCAGGGCCTGGTCTTTTCCACGCTCAAGCCATGGGAAGATCGCGACAAATCCACGCAGGACATCGTCGCGGAAATCAATGGCACCTATGCCGCGGAAGTGACCGGCGGTCTTGCATTCGCCATCATTCCCAATCCACTGGGCAACCGCAGCTTCAGCGAAAGTTTCCAGTTGGTGCTGCAAGGCAGTGATTTCGACAAACTGCAACAATATGGCGAGGAAATCCTCACCAAAATGCGCGCCAGCGGCACCTTCGAAGGCGCGCGCTCGGAACCAAAGACCGACAAACCCCAGCTCGATGTGAGCATCGACCGCGCCCGCGCCGCCGACCTCGGCATCCCCGTCGCCCGCATCGCCGCCACACTGGAATCACTCTTCGGCGGACGCCAAGTGACCCAATACAAACAGGAAAGCCGCCAATATGATGTCATCGTCCAAGTGGAGGACAAGGCACGCCTCACTCCATCGGATCTCGGAAAAGTCTATGTGCGTTCGGACCGCGGCGGCCTCGTGCAGTTGTCCAATGTGGTGACGCAGAAGGAAACCATCACACCGGAAGAATATCCCCACTTCAACCGCCTTCGCTCGATCACCGTCAAAGCCCGCCTCGCCCCTGGCAAAACCATTGGCGATGGCGTGGATTTCATCGCCGATGTCGCGCCGGGCATCCTGCCGGAAGGATATAACTATACTTGGGATGGCGAAACCCGCGAGTATGTGGAAAGCGCCAGCGATACCTTGCAATTGTTTGCGCTGGGCTTGCTGTTCACCTTCCTGATTCTTGCCGCGCAGTTCGAGAGCTGGGTCCATCCGGTCACTATCTTCACCGGCGTCGCCCTCGCCCTCACCGGCGGAGTCATCACGCTCTATGCCTCCCGCTTCTGGGGCATCCCGATGACCAACAACCTGTTCGCGCAGTTTGGTTTGATCCTGCTCATCGGGCTCATCGCCAAAAACGGGATTCTTATCGTGGAATTTGCCAATCAACTGCAGCTCGAAGGCAAAGAATGTTTCGACGCCGTCTGGGAAGCCACCACCCTTCGCTTCCGCCCCATTCTCATGACCTCCATCGCCACCATCGGCGGCACCCTGCCGCTTGCCTTGGCCAGCGGTGCCGGTGCGGAATCCCGCAACCCGCTCGGCGTGGTCGTGGTCGGCGGCATGTCGATCGCTACCGTGCTCACCTTGTTTGTGGTACCCGTCTTCTATCTCACCTTCGATTGGCTAGTCCGCAAAATCACCGGCCACTCCAGCGCCCAAGGCCTCCGCCGCGCCGCCCGCGTTGAGGAAGAAGTGGAAGCGGCTGGCAAGCCTGCATGAGCGAGTGTGGGAGGTAAGTCGATGCAGACTTCCGGCTTTTTAACCACTGAAGGTACTGAGGAGATTTCTATATCTCATATTCGTCCGATTCGTATGATTCGTGGTGCCTTTTTTCCTTTTCAGATAGAAGAGCAGCCGCAGGTTCTCGAATCCAACAACAGCCTCACTCCACCGGTTCAGCCTTCAAGGGTTGGTTCTCGACCGGTGCGGCTTTGGGGACTTCCGGCAGCGGTTGGAGGATTTCCTCCGGCACGGGATCCGCACGTGGAGCGACAGGAACCGCCTGAGGTGGAACCGGCTCGGCCCTCGGTGCGGGTGGTGCTTCCTCGACTGGGAGGGCGCGTCTCGGCTTGATCAAAACCGCCTGCGGTGGCTCTGCAGCAGGGGCGGGCTCTGCAATTGGCGTAGCCACCGGAGCAGGTGCTTCCTCCACCACGGCCGCCTTCTTGGGCACGATCTTCATCTGCTCTTCAGTCGGCGGAGTTTTCCGCATCCGGATTTCCACGCGGCGGTTGGCCGATTGCTCTTCAGGAGTGCCGGTGGTGACTAGCGGCGCATATCTTCCGAATCCGCGGGTGATGATTTTGGAGGCATCCATCCGCATTGATTCGATGAGATAACTTTTCACCGCCTCCGCGCGTCGCATCGAAAGGTTGAGGTTGAATTCATCCCCACCCACCAGGTCCGTGTGGCCCTCGATCCAGCAGTAAAGCTCCGGATTGCGATCCATCAGCAAGGCGAGTTTCATCAAACCGACCTTGGCGTTTTCGCGCAGCTCCGAACTGTTGAACTCAAACAACAAATCGCTCGGCAACATGGTTTTCTTCGCCAGCAGAATGTTCGGTGGCAGATCAAGCAGATCGTCCAAAGTGGCGATGCCATCCAGCGCGCCGTCCTCGACCTTGCCGTTGGCTCCTTTTTTGATCAGGTCGTCGGTGAATTTTCCCAACTCATTGTCATCCACCTGCACCGCGCCGGGGTCCACGGTCACTTGGCCGACTTCCGCCGGTTTCAAACGCTCCGGCTCGCTGCCGAACTCCGGGAGATCGGCATCCACCTCGAAGCCGGTGGACAAATCCATCGCCACCGCCGTCGGGTCCCCCTCCGCTGCGGGGTTTTTCATTTGGAGCGCATAACTCGCCTCATCGATCTCCGGCTTGATGTCGATATCCTGGTTCTTGGGCAGCGCATCGAGCAAATCGATCTCTTCCATCAGCGAGGCGCTGTCGGGCGATGGCTGGACGATATCCTCCGGCGGCAAGGCTTCCTCGATGTCCATCGGCTGCACTTCCACGCGCTGGACGTTCACATTTCCGGTGTTGAGCTCGCGTGCTTGTTCAAATTGCAGCGCGATTTTCATGCGATCCAGCGCAAGGAAAACCGCCACATGCAGGAGAATCGACAACAGCATGGCCACTGCCGCCCACCAACCAAGGTGCTCCGGACCGGGCAGGCGGTAGGTCCTGCCCCCCCGCATGTCGCTCCATGAATAACCCTCGGCCATGCAGGGATTATACGCCGCTCTAACGTGCTGGCAATCCCGGGGATTCTCATTATTCTGGGGTCTGGCACCCCGTGTGCTGAAACACCATTCAACCTTCACAGAATCATGGCTGCGAAAAAGACTGCTAAGAAAACGACCGAATCCGCCCCTGCCGATTCGGCCCCGACACCGGCTCCCGTTGCCAAAAAGGCTGCCAAGAAAGCTCCGGCAAAAAAGGCCGCCGCGCCCAAAGAGCCCGCAACTCCCAAGGCCACCAAGGCACCGAAGGCGGCCGCTCCAGCGAAGCCCGCTCCCGCCTCCACCGCCAAAGCCTCCCCGGACGCCATCGCCCGCGCCGCTTATCTCAACTACCGCCGCCGCGTGGAACAAGGCCTGCCCGGCGATTCCCATGGCGATTGGGTGGAAGCGGAACGCCAGCTCGGGTGATTGCGGGCCACGCCCCGGCTTCCTGAAATTTCCACCTCCCCGCCGGTTCC
>JALOTR010000486.1 GCA_025457805.1 Akkermansiaceae bacterium
CGTTTCATCGAGCAATTCAGGAGCGTGATGTTGGAGCTGATGCCGATTTGGATCCCATTGGAGAGGATATGACAGGTGGACGAATTGCCGGCTGCCTGATAACTGTGCACATTCCGGACCCAGCAATTGCGTGCGCGGCTGAAGTTTATCACCCATGAAGCATGGACGTCGTATCCGCCCGTCCCCGGCACTTCGTAGTCATTGGCCTGCCAGCCTTTGCCTGGATGTTGCACGTTGCCGATGGACAGGTTCTCGATGCCACTTTCCTGAATCCGGCTGTCATATTTCTCCACTCGGGCCTTGTCCCGGATCAAATGATAATAGCGAGCGGGAATATCAGTTTCGATCCATCCTTCACTGGCATTCACCGCCATCACCTCGCGTTGATACATGGCGGGAGCGGGAGATTGGCCACCTTCCTGCCAGACTTTGGATTGTCCATGTTCCTCAATCCATGCATTCGTGAAGTTCCAGCGGACGCTCACGAGATCGCCCATCTTGAAGCGTGAGGCATTGGCCACATGGAGCCGATGGACCGGCGTGAGGACATCCTTCGTCAAGGGTGCTGTAAAAACAGGGGTGGTGCGATCATTTCCCCGCACCATGATGATCGAAGCGGACCGCATGACGGTGGAGTGATTGAGCAGGAAGGTTTTCCCCTCGCCGCTGCCGCGCAGGATCGTGTTGTCGGAAGAAATCCGAAGCACCGCCTTGCTGTCCGGGCGAGGCAGGGAGATCCGAAAAGTGCCGGGCGGCAGCAGCACGACACCGCCTCCGGTCTTGCCCGCGGCATCGAGGGCTTTTTGAATCGCAGCAGTGCTGTCAGACTTACCACTCGGGTCTGCGCCGTATTGGCTGACGACGTTGAGGATTTTCCCATCTGGTTCCGGGATGCTGGCTTCACCCCGCCGGTATCCTGCGTAAGAGAAATCCTGGATGAGTTTATCCTTGGCGAAGGACGATCCAACCGGAGGTGTCCAGTCAGGCGGATAGAGGGAGCTGCGCCACGTTTCCGCTTGAGACATGGAGGCTGCAATCAGATAGCACAGGAGCAAACGTCCTCGAACGGGAAGACTCCCGCCAATGGCGCGCTGCGGTCGAAGATGCGGAAGCATGGGAATGAAGTGGTGCCAAGAATACACGGGAAAGCGGAGTCCGAGAAAGCGATTAAACGGATTTGGCTCCTGAATTTTCCTCTTTCCGAGGCAAAAAGTTCAAAGGATGGAAAAAATGATCCATCAGCATGAGCGGCGGCGGCGCAACAGGGCGATGAGGCCGAGGCTACCAAGCAGTGCCGCGCGGGGTTCGGGGACGGGGGTGTAGGTGAGAAAGATCTGGCTGTTATCGCCCGGGACAACACCCACACCACCCAGTGAAACGCCGAAGATGCCGGTGAAACTGTTGGCGAACGCGCTGGTATTGATGTTGAAGTCGGTGGCATCGAAACCGGTGATGCTCGCGAAATCCGCGATCAGCCAGTTGTAGCTGCCAGCGTCGGTGAAGTTGGTGGCAAAGCCAGCGCTGTTGCTGAGGGTGAGCGAGGTGATGAGGAGGTTGAATGCAGAGCCGGATGCGGCAGTGATGTCGAGGGTGCCGGAACCGGAGAGGAGGTCCCAGCCGGGGTCCGCGCCTGCGGTGCCGGTGGCGTTGTTGATTTCCCAAAGGTATGAGCCGCCGGAAGCCCAGGTTTGTGCTCCGGTCGTGGCCGTGCCCGGGCTGTTGCCGGGAGAAATCGTCTGGCCGGTGCCAATGGTTTGTCCGCTGAGTGAACCTTGCCAATTGGTGCCGGAGATCGTGCCGCTGTTGAAGGTGACCGTGGGAGAGAGGTTGGTGGAGGCATTGTAACGGAAATCACCCCCATTGATGTTAACTCCCGAACTGGTATTGATCGAGCCCGTGGCGCTCACGGCAAGTGTGCCTGCATTGATATTGGTCGCGCCGGTGTAGGCGTTTGTGCCATTGGTGATCGACCAGGTTCCTGTTCCGGATTTGGTGATGGCGAGTGTGGCGGTTCCGTTAGAGATGGAGCCGCTGACGGTGTTGGCTCCGGTTGAAGTGCCGGAGAGTTCAAGAACACGGTTCCCGGTTGCTCCTGAATCGATGTTTCCGGCGAGATTGAGAGAGCCGCCATCGCTGGTGATCGTGGAGGTGCCGTTGCCCGCGATGGTTCTAACAGTTCCATTGATGACATTGTTTCCGGCGGAGTTCAGGATCGAAAGCCCGGCGGTGGTGATGGATAAATTGGATGCGAGCGAGATGTTGCCAGCGCTGCCATCCAAGGTGAGATAGCCGGCATTCTGGGCGTTGATGGTTTTGGGTCCGGTGCCCAATGCGTTGCCATGGGTGATTTTCAATTCGCCGGTGCTGATGGTGACACCGCCGGTGAAGGTGTTGTTGCCGGTGAGCGTGAGGGAGCCTGCGCCGGCTTTGGTGAGAGTGCCGCCGGAACTGATCAAGTCCGTCGCCCAAGTGACATTCTGGCTGTTGGTATTGATGCTGTATGCTTGATTTGCCGCTGTGCTGAAACGACCCGAGTAATCATGGGTGTTGGACGCGGAGTGTTGCAGGGTGCCGCCACCGAAGACAATGGATCCGGGATTTGCGGCAGCTGAGTTGCCGAGCGGACCGGAGACACCGACATTTTCCGCCACTCCCAGATTGATCGCGCCAGCGCTGAGCGTGGTCACGCCAGTGTAGGTGTTTGCCTGGGAGAGAGTGAGTGTGTTGGTGCCGAGCTTGGTGAGCTTGCGTGCACCGGTGAGCGCGGTGGTTTGATCGAAATTTCCAGACGTGGTGTCGATACCGACGGAAGAGGCATTGTCCAACGAGAAGCCGGACAGTGTGTTGTTGAAAAGAGCTGCGACGTCGGCACTCGTGAAGTCGCCGGAGACAGCACCCACGCCAAGTCCGATGTTTCCAGCGGCACCTGCGGTGACGAGACCTGTGGATTTGGCTCCGGTGTTTCGAAACACGAGGAAGCCCCCATCCACCTGAGTGGCACCATCGTAGGTGTTGGTGCCGGAGAGGACCAATGTGCCCGCGCCCTGTTTGGTGAGGCCCAGACCAGTGCCGGTGATCGCACCTTGGATCTGGCCTGAGACGCCGGTGGCTTGATCGAACACGCGAGAACCGGTTCCGGCCAGTGTGATGCCGGTGTTGACGGTGCCGAGATTCCTGAGGAGGCCGTTGGTGTAGGTGATGTTGGTCAGGCTGGTAATGTTTTTACCGGTCATGTCCAGAACGGCGGAGGCACCGTTCAAGTTGAGGTTGGCAGTGTTGTTAGATCCTGTGCCCTTGACGATGTTTCCGTTCAGGGTCGTGGTGCCGCCGGTGAAGTTAAGCGTTCCGGTTGTCGTTCCACCGCCACTGTTGGTGGACATCGTGATCGCGCCAAAGGTGGCTGTCCCGCCGCCAATGTTGATGGTGGCGCTGTTGCCTCCCGTCATCCCGACGTTGGTAGCGACGGCCATGTTGACGGAAGCCACTTCAAGCGTTCCGCTATCGAATGAGAGAGTCGCGGTGGAACCGGCCGATCCAGTTCCTGTCCGCCTGGCCATGGTCAG
>JALOTR010000487.1 GCA_025457805.1 Akkermansiaceae bacterium
ACCACCAACAGCAAACTCGGCAGGGCACGCATGGTGCAGGTGAAGGCGGATCGCCGGGTTTCTCCAGCGACCACTTCCTGATCGCCGCCATAACCTTTTTTGCGGCTGACGATCACAGCCGCGATCATGATCAGAATTCCGATGAGAATTCCCGGCATGACTCCGGCGAGGAACAGTGCACTGATCGAGATGTTGGAAGCCACCACCGCATACACAATCATCACATTGCTCGGTGGAATCAGCAGCCCCGTGGTGGCCGCGCTTGCGGTTAGGGCGATGTTGAAATCCTTGTGATAACCCTTGCGGTTCATTTCCGGAATCAAGGTGCCGCCCACGGAGGAAACCGCCGCCGCAGCAGAACCGGAAATCGCGCCAAACAACATGCAGGTCAGCGTGTTGACCATCGCCAGGCCGCCTTTGAAACGCCCCAGAAACACCGCTGCGAAATCAATCAGTCGTCCCGCCAATCCACCCGCTCCCATCAGGTCGCCGGCGAGGATGAAGAAGGGAATCGCAAGCAAGGCAAAACTATCAATGCCATTGCCCATGTCCCGCGCCGTGGAGAGCAGGACATCGCCATATCCCAAGGCCCAAGCCGCCATGACGGTGGCGATGCCGATCACAAACGCGATCGGTGCATCGAGCAACATCAGCACCAAGAAGATGGCCAACAAAACTGCAAGTCCTTCAGTCATGACGGCACCTCCGTTTCATCCGCCGTGTGGCCCGACACATCCTCGGCTCCACCAATCAGTGAGATGACATTTCCCAGGGCAAACAGTGCAATGATATATCCGCTCACCGGCACCGCGAGATAGAACCAGGCTTTGTTGATTTGCAAGGCGGGCAGCATTTGCGCGGCATCGAAGCGATCGAGCACAAGATCGGTGCCGCCGATGCCCATGACAAACAAGGCGAAGGCAAAAACCAGCCCGTGGGTCACGATTCTCGAAAGTCGGCGGGCATCGACGTGCATGCGATCAACCAGCAAGTCCACACCGAGATGCTTGTCATCGATGTAGGCAATTGCGCCGCCGAGGAAGGAAATCCACACCAGGAGGAAACGGGCCAGCTCTTCGGACCAGCGGAATTGGTCGCCCAAAACGTAGCGGCTGAAGACCCCCAGCAGCACGTCCACCACAAGGATCACGAAGACCCCGATGGATAGCCAGCCGAGGGTCGTGGCGGTGATTTGTTTGATTCTACTCCACATCATATCAGTTGGCCTCTTGGATTTTGCGGATCAATGGTCCGGTGGTGTCATCGGAATACTTGCTGATGATGCCGGAAGACGCGGCGCGGAAGGATTCGACGTCGGGCTCGATGATGTTGACGCCTTCCTTGCGCAGCATGTTGAGGCAGTTTTCGGTTTCCACCTTCCAGAGATCGCGCTGGAACTTGCTTGCGTGTTCCATCGCCTGGTTCAGCCATCCCTGTTCCTCGGGACTCAGCTTGGCCCACACGGCGCTGCTGATGAGGATGACATCCGGCACCCGGGTGTGATGGTCGAGGGTATAGTGTTTGCAGATTTCATAGTGGCGGCTTGCCACAAAGCTCGGCGGGTTGTTTTCCGCGCCATCGACAGTGCCTTGTTTGAGGGCGGTGTAGAGTTCTCCGAACGCGATGGGAGTGGGTGAGCCACCCATCGCCTGCACCATGTCCATGGCGACCTCGTCATTCATCACGCGGATTTTCATGCCCTTGAGATCCGCTGCGGTGCGCACGGGCTTGATGGTATAGAAACTGCGGCTTCCGCTATCGAAGTATCCCAAGCCGTGAAGTCCGCTGGGGGAGCCGTCGCCGCGGGTTTGCAACACATCGAGCATTTCTTTGCCCACCGGGCCTTCGAGGACTTTCCAGTAATGGTCCTCGTCCTTGAAGAGATAAGGCAGGCTGAAAACCTTGTAGGCGGGAACGAAATTGCCGATCGGTGCGGTGCTGGTCTTGGTGATATCGAGTGTGCCGGCCTGGACTTTCTCAAGGCACTGGATCTCGCTTCCAAGCTGCTCGCTCGGGAAGATGTTGAACTTCATTTTTCCGCCCGAAAGCTCCTCCGCCTTTTTCTTGAATTCCACCAGACCGAGATGCACCGGGTGGCTGTTCGGCAGACTATGGGCGATTTTCAGAACCCTTACGCCTTCCTCGCTGTCATCTTTGGAAGAGCCGAGCCAAGAGAACCATCCGCCGGCAGTAATGACGCCGAGGAGAATGCCGATGATCAAAAAGGATGTCGCTTTGCTCACAGTGGTGGGGTTGGGTTTGCAGGATGCGCTTGCTTCGTGAAACTGGCAGGCCGGATACGTCTGACAAGATACAAAATTTCACTCCAAGGTTGCACGAATGGGTTACCCGGGGAGCTCGGTTCCCTAACCCTGCAAAACCCGCAGCGCGCCTCTCACCAAGGCCTCCACCGGAGCGGCGGCGTCGGTTTCCAGCACCTTGCGGACCGCCTTGCGGGCGTCCACCTGCTTGTAGCCGAGCGCCAGCAAGGCCAGCTCCGCATCCGCCGCCGAGGCACTCACCTCGCCGGCCGCCGCGTCTTGCCAGGTGTCGGTCACGCCCACCTTGTCCTTGAGTTCCAACACGATGCGCTCGGCGGTTTTTTTTCCGAGACCCTTGATTCTGGAAAGCTCCGCCGTGTTTCCCGCCACCACGCAGCTCTTGAAACGCGATACCGGCATGCCGCTCAGCACCGCCATCGCGATCGATGGACCGATGCCGCTCACGCGATCAATCAACATGAGAAACACATCCCGCTCCTCCTCGGTGGCGAATCCATAGAGCGTATGGGCCGTTTCCCGGATGTGAAGATGCGTGCGCAAATCCACCTCCAGCCCCTCAACCGCGTGCAGGCGATCGAATGTCGAAAGCGGCACATTCACTTCGTATCCCACGCCATGCACATCCACCACCAGGCGGTTCGGATACGCCTCGATCACCTTGCCGCGCAGTCTTGCTATCATCGTGCGGCGAGCTTGGCCGCAGGGGATGTTGCGTCAACCCCTATCCATCCCGCCGCCGCGACAATTCTGCTGACGGCCGTCACAAGAATTGTCGCGGAAATTCGCACTTCATTCCGGAGAAATTCCGCGCATCCTGAAGGCCCGTGAAATTCCGCATCCCGAGCCGCAAGTGCATCTTCCGGTGGTCGCTCGCGGCCGCTGTGGGGATCATCCTGTTGTGGTTTGCGCTGCCGTTTGCTGTGCCCTTGCCGCCGCGCCTGATGGAAAATCCACAGGCTTCGCCCTTGTTTCTCGATCGCCACGGCGTGGTGATTTCCCGGCTCACCTTGCCGGATTCCAGCCGCGCGGCTCCCATTTCCATCGATCAAATCCCGGCCGATCTCATCGCCTGCACGCTCGCCGCCGAGGACAAGCGTTTTTACAATCACGGCGGCATCGACCTGCTCGCCACCGTCCGCGCCGCGCGGGATTTTGTGTTGAAGCGCCGCGTCGTCTCCGGGGCGTCCACCATCACCCAGCAGCTCATCAAAATTTCCTCCCCGCCGGGCAAACGCGGCCTGCGCCGGAAATGCTACGAAGCCCTCGCCGCGCGGCA
>JALOTR010000488.1 GCA_025457805.1 Akkermansiaceae bacterium
TGGCGACGAGGAAGCCGGTGATGATCGTCATTTGACAATATCCGCTCCTCCGCGATGATCCCTGCGATGTCAGACAGGAGTTTGCCACCGCTTGAATGATTGCCTCCCGCCACGTTCCGCTCCGCAAGGTCATGATCCCATGGGTGATCACCCTGGTGGCATTGTTTGGCTGGAATGCCCTCTCGCCGGAACATGTCCGGGCTCGCAAGGGGGATGCCATGGAGGGAGTTGGCCTCTCGCAGATCGCCGATGACCCCGAGCTTCCAGGCCGGCTGGCGAGTCCGCAGGTTTTCGCTGCTTCTTGCCCGGGTTCACTGGAGATCAATGCCAGCCCTATGTGGAGTTTGGTTTTGGTTTCGAATTGCAGCCCTTCGCTCCCTGCATGCAGTGTCGCAGGTGCGGTGCGCGGGAGAGCACCACCGGTCGGCGGGGCATGGCTCATGGCTTGATTCGGGAGGGAAATTTTTGAACCCGGCCCAAGCGGATCATTCCATGAGGAATTCTCGATCCACCCGCCCTGCCCTCTTGGCAGGCTCATCCTGCGGGGTCGGCCTTGAAATGGGTGACCCCCTCCTCCTCTTCTAACAGCTTTCACCAGCCGGCATATTCCGGCCCTAACAGAAATTTTTCACATGATCCAATGGCTCTTTCCCAAAATCATCGGCGGCAAAAACGAACGCGAAATCAACCGCATCCGGCCGACCGTTTCCCGCATCAATGAAATCGAGTCCGCCTTGCAGCGCGAGCCCGAGGACCACTTGCGCAAACTGACCGCATCGTGGCAGCATCATCTTGCGCGTTACCACCCGCTTCACGCTCCCACTAGGTTGCGGATCGAGCAGATGGATGCCGACGAACTGCAATCCACCGCACAAAGCCTGGAGGCACGCCTGTCTGGCTTGCGGAAGGAGTTTTCGTCCCTACCCCGGCAGGTCGAAGCGAGCGTGGAATCGATCGAAGCCGCAAAAGCCGCCTTCCAAAAGATCGAGCCCGGATTTGCGAAATCCCGAGCCCGCTATCTCGACCAGATTCTGCCCGAAGCTTATGCGGTGGTGAAAAATGCCGCCCGCCGCCTCTGTGGCACGGAGATTCCCGTCAACGGACAGTCGCTCAAGTGGGAGATGATCCATTTCGACGTGCAACTCATCGGCGGCATCGCCCTGCACCGCGGCATGATCGCGGAGATGCAGACCGGCGAAGGAAAAACCCTCGTCGCCACCCTCCCCGTATTCCTCAACGCCCTCACCGGACTGGGTGTGCATGTCGTCACCGTCAATGACTACCTCGCCCGGCGCGATGCGGATTGGATGGGCTCGCTATTCCGTTTTCTCGGACTCAGCGTTGGCTGCATCCAGAATGAAATGACACCACCCGAACGGCGGGAGGCTTATGCCTGTGACATCACCTATGGAACAAACTCCGAATTCGGCTTCGACTATCTGCGTGACAATGGCATGGCCCGCACCCGCCACCAATTGGTCCAGCGCGGGCATTACCTGGCGATCATCGATGAAGTGGATTCCATCCTGATCGACGATGCCCGCACGCCGCTCATCATCAGTGGAGCCTCGGGCAGCCAGTCGTCAGTCTTCGAATCCTGCCGCCCGATGATCGAGCAACTGGTCAAACGGCAAACCGAACTCTGCAACTCCTACGCTGCGGCCGCCGAGCGCCAGTTGCGGGATGGAAACACCGCCGAAGCCGGTCTCACCCTGTTCAAGCTCAAGCTCGGCCAACCCCGCAACCGGCGTTTCATGCGTTTCATGGAGGATCCGGAAGTCCGACGCTTGCTGGAGAAAACCGAGCTCGCCCATCAGAAGGGTCCCTTCCAGAAAGATATCTACAAACTCAAGGAAGAGTTATACTTTTCCATCGATGAGAAGAACCAGGATGCCGACCTCATGGAAAAAGGCCGTCAGCACCTCGCACCCGGCGATCCGGATTCCTTTACCCTGCCGGACATCGCCCCATGGCTTGCCGCCATCGATCAGGATCCCGCACTTTCTCCTGCGGAAAAATCCGCCGCACGACTCGCGGTCCGCGCAGAGATGGACGAACGCGCAGGCCGTATCCATGGCATCACCCAGATCCTGAAGGCCTATTGCCTCTATGAAAAGGATGTGCACTACGTCGTCCGCGAGGACAAGGTCACCATCATCGATGAAAGCACCGGCCGCGAAATGCCCGGACGTCGCTGGTCGGATGGATTGCATCAGGCCGTGGAGGCGAAGGAGCGGGTTTCCATCGAAAAGGAAACCCACACCTATGCCACCATCACCATCCAGAATTATTTCCGCCTCTACGAGAAACTCGCCGGCATGACCGGCACCGCCGAGACGGAAGCAGCGGAGTTTCATGATATCTATCAGCTCGACGTGCTGCCGATCCCCACCCATCGGCCGAACATCCGCATCGATGACAACGACCAGATCTTCAAGACCCGCCGCGAGAAATACAATGCGGTGATCACCCGCATCGAGGAAGCCCACTCCAAAGGCCAACCCGTTCTGGTCGGCACCGCATCCGTCGAGTCGTCCGAAACCCTCTCGCGCATGCTCAAGCGGGCTGGCATTGCCCACTCGGTGCTGAATGCGAAGTTCCACCAGCAGGAGGCGGAGATCGTCACGCTCGCCGGGCAACGCGGAGCCGTCACGGTCTCCACCAACATGGCAGGACGCGGAACCGACATCAAACTCGGCGACGGCGTGGCGGAGCTTGGCGGCTTGTATGTCATCGGCACGGAACGCCATTCCTCGCGCCGAGTGGACCGCCAGCTTCGCGGCCGTTGCTCGCGCCAGGGCGATCCCGGCAGGTCGCAGTTTTTCATTTCGTTGGAAGATGACCTGATGCGGCATCACGCATCGCCCGAGCAAATGGCTGCGCTCATCGAGCAATCGACCGCCACCGATAGCTGGTCATTCCGGAGCGCATCCCTCGGCAAGCTGGTGGAAACCGCCCAGCGCCAGGTCGAGCAGCGCGACTACAAAAGCAGGAAGCGGGTTCTGGATTTCGATGATGTGATGAACCTTCAGCGGGAGATTGTTTATGGCTACCGTCGCGATGTGATGAACACGGAAGATCCCCGCGCCCTCGTTCATGATGTGATTCAGGAAGCCATCACGGCGGGATTGGAAAACCATTCCATCGATGCGGATGACGAGGAAACCGATCCGTCCGAACTGCTCGATTGGCTGCGTTCATGGATTCCCATCGACTGGAATGAGGAGGATGTCGCCGCCGCAGCTCCGGGCCGTCTGGCAGGAAAACTGATAGACAAAACCATCCACGCCTACGAGGACCAGGCGCGTGGCTATCCGCAGGAGACACTCGATGTGGCCGAGCGTTTCATGATTCTCTCTGCCGTGGATGACCATTGGCAACGGCATCTCGATGACATGGATGAACTTCGTGAAGGAGTCTATCTCCGCGCCCAGGGGCAAAAGGATCCTCTCGTGGAGTATAAGAATGAGGGCTACGAATTGTTCGTCGGATTGATGAACGAGATCCGCAAGGATGCCTTGCGGAATCTGTTCCGTCTCGCCCCGGCTGACACG
>JALOTR010000489.1 GCA_025457805.1 Akkermansiaceae bacterium
CTTACCCATGGCTGTTATCCGCCAGCACCGGAGTGGCGGCGCTTTTCTGCCTGCTCTACATCACCAAGCCGGTCATCGTCCCTCCCGTCGCAGGCACCTCTTCCCATTCGCTGCCCGTCACCATCCAACCCAGCGCACCGGCAAGCTCCCCCGCTCTGGCATCGAGCCCGCTCAACTCCCTGCCCCAACCGGGACTGATGCCTCAACCCGACCGCCTTCCCGGGGAATCGTCTCCGCCACAGACCACTCCGATCAAACCAACACCCGCCGATCCACGGAGCGCCCTCCCTGGTCCGGTCACGCCGTCCGCATTTGAGGAAACCAACCTGCGCATTCAACACATTCTCACCGCAGAAGCCCCGGGCGGCCACATGAACCGCATCGATATCGACGTGCCGGTGCTCTACCAAAGCCGCAATCTCCGCTGGACCATGGCCGAAGCGGAAGAGGCACGCAACCTGCTCGTGCGCCTGATGGACTATCAGGAAAAGTCCCAGATGCTGCGCTCCGAAGGCGTCGAGTTGCTGGATTCCTGGAACCGCCTGATCGGAAACTCCATTCCATCCGGCAAACTCCGCGCCGACAGTCCTACCCTTCCCGCCAACCAGATGGACGCCGCGGATGCTCCCAAGCCCGCCGGTTTGATCACCACCGAGTCGATCCAGATCCAACCCTCTGAAAAATGAAACTCCGCCTCGCCCTGACCGCCATCATGCTGACCGGAATGCCTTGGGCCACTGCCCAGAAGGTGACCGAAGAACCGCAGGAAGATCCCGTGCAGGAAGCCATCCGCGAGTTCAACCGCCAGGACGCGGAGAAACCGAATGAAGTCACCGTCGTCCTGGATCCCGTCGGAGAACCACCCGCCGCCCCTGCGGGTGAGGAAGCCGCGACGGAAACTCCCGCCAACGATCCTGACCAGCCCGTGCTCGTAACCGGCAAGCCGCGTGAGGATGCGGATCTCGTCAACGAATCCCCACCTGCGGACGCAAGTGCCGACTCCGCCCCGCAAGAGAGCGCGGAAGAAACCGCACTTGCACCTGCCACGGACGAGAGTGCCCCTACCAAACCGCACAAAGGCCTGGCCGTTCGGGTGGAGAAAATTCAGGAAGGCACCGGCATCATGGATCCCTCCAAGGTGAAACTCCTCGCCCCGTTTCCTGCCAAGCCGCTCGCCGAAGCTCCTGCGGGCTGGCGCTTGGAATACTCGGAAAACGCCCCGCCCTTCACCCGTGAGGTCGAGCTGGCCCCGGGCAAGAAAATCACCCTCAAGGTCCGCCCTCACCTGCTCGTTCCCGAAGCGGATGGCGCCGCCGTTTTCAACGTTTCCGAGCCCGGCTTCGATCCCGCCATCGGATACCGCCAGAATGCCACCGTCGGTGCCGTGCTGTCCGATTCAATCCGCCAGTTGGACGACGACGCGAAGCATCTCGGCGCCGCCATCGACAATCTCCAGCAACTCCTCGTTTCCCTGCCGAAGCCAGAGCCCAAACCCGAGGTCAAATCCGAACCATCCCGCAAGCGATGAAACCATCGACCCTACCCGTGATCTGCGGTGCCGCACTCGCCGCCATTTCCACCGCCGGCCTCAGCCATTGGTGGTCCGTGAAGCAGTTCGTCACTGCCGTGGACCAAGGTCTTCCCGTCACCTCGCCTCCTGTCGAACTGGTGACGCCCAATGCCCCGGCAACACCGGACAAGCCCGAACCCACCCCGGCCACGCCGCCGGATTCGGAGCCGGCTGCGGAACCACTGCTTATCGCCAAGACCTCTCCGACATCCACCGCTCCGTCAACCACGCCGGATCCTCAACAGCAGGCATTTTTCGAAGCGCTCGTTTCGAAACTCGAAAACCTCCAAAACCAAAATCGCGACCTGCTCGACCAACTCGCGGAGACCAATCGGGACATCATGAAATTGGAATTCCGGGTCGATACCCACTCGGAATCCTTCCGTCCGCTTCCCGTCACGGAAGAGCGCATCGATACCAGCTTCGAGGATGAGCCCGGCGTCCTGCCTCCCCGTGCGGAGCCGGTGATGCTCCCCACCCATGAATAAGGCCTCCCGGGAGTGCGTCCGAGCGGGCATCATGAAACTCCCCGGTCTCATCCTTTGCGGCTGTCTGGCCCTCCCATTCACCGACACCGCCGCAGCCGCACCACCGGAATGGGCCGCCGAGCTGACTTCCGCCGCGCCCGGCACCCATACGCCACTGCCACCCTGCGTGATCGACATGCAGCTCAGTTGGAAAGGCACGGTGAACTCCGGAAAGCTGCGCATGGAATTCGCCCCCAAGGATGTGAAAAAATCCGGCGCGCTCGTCGTCCGCTCCTCCGCCAGCAGCCTGGGTGCCGCCGCGAGCTTGTTTCCCTATCAGAACAACTTCTGGTCGGAACTCGATCCCGCCACCTTCAAGCCACGCTTTTTCCACGCCACGGAATCGGACCGCAAGGAAACCGTCACCACCACCACCCGCCACTTCGCCAACCGCGTGGAATGCCGCGAAAACACCCGCCTGCTCAAGTCCGGCAAGGAAACCTCCAAGGACCGCAGCTTCACCTATTCCCCGGTATTTGATATCTTCTCCGCCATGTTGCACATCCGCAGCCAGAAGCTGGCGGAAGGAGATCGCATCACTCTCGTCGTCCACCCTTTCGACAAACCCTATCTGCTCCGCGTGAAAGTCCTCGGCCGGGAAAACCATCTGGGCCGCGCCACCATCCGCCTCAAGGTGGGCATGCGGAAAATCAACCCGCTTACCATGGAGTTGATGCCCTACAAGAAACTCAAAAGCGACGCCATCCTCTGGCTCAGCGATGACAAGGACCGCATCCCCGTCGAGTTCCGCGCCGCAGTCTTCATCGGCGATGTGCGCGCCACCCTCAGCGGCTTCCACAAAAACCAAGCCGCCCGAATGCTTCCGAACCGCAACGCGGTTCCGCACGAAGACTGATGCCCCGAAAACACCGGCCGCGCTCTACCCCAGGCCGGCTTCATGGTCGCTTCTTCTGATTTCGAATTCGCAAAAGAAGAGGGACAACAAGGTCCCTCCTCCTCACATGGGTTGGCGGGATCGATAGGTAAGGCTGCGCCATAGCCACTCCATGGGGCCGTAACGGAAGCGCTTAAGCCAAAGCAGGCTGAGGTACGCCTGGGCGGCGAATACAAGCAGGGCAGTTGCCATGGTTCCGAGTCGGCCCATCTGGCCGGCGAGGCCGAGGCCGTAGCCATAGAAAACAGTGGTGCCGATAAGGGATTGCAGGAGATAGTTGGTGAGCGCCATGCGTCCGGAGGCTGCGAGATAGCGGAGAATTGGAAGTTGGGGTTTGCGGTGAATCAAGAGGGCGGCACCACTGATATAAGCCCCGCAAAGAACAGGCGCGAAAATGAGGCTTAAGGTGATCCCGAGAGTGTAGATTCCCATATCTCGTTTGATAGATCCAGCGGTGGTGGTGCAGGCCGAAATGAGGCTTCCGATCAAACCAATCGTGGCGCACAGGATGAAGGACCTCCTGAGGCTCTGCCAGTTTCCCGGAACTTC
>JALOTR010000490.1 GCA_025457805.1 Akkermansiaceae bacterium
GACCGTGGAAACCCTGGCACTGGCCTATCATTTCTCGGGAAACGAGAACTATGCCGCCCATGCCGCCAAGTGCCTGCGAGTCTGGTTCCTCGACCCAGCCACCCGCATGAACCCGCATCTCAACTTCGCCCAAGCCATACCCGGCAAGAACACCGGCCGCGGGGCGGGTGTGCTCGAAGGGCGCAACCTGGTGATTGCAGCCGACGCCGCCGGTTTGATTCTTGGTTCCAAGTCATGGCCGGCGGCGGATCACCAGTCGCTCATGAAATGGATGGGCGAATATCTCGACTGGCTGATGAACAGCGAAATCGGGAGGGATGAAAGGGATGCGAAGAACAATCACGGCACCTTCTACGATGTCCAGATCATCGGCCTCGCCCTGATGCTGGACAGGAAAGACCTTGCTAAGGAAACTGCCGAGGCCGCCAAGCTGAAACGCATCGCCGCCCAGATTGAGGCGGATGGCAGGCAACCGCACGAACTGGCCCGCACCACCTCGTTCGGTTATTCGCGTTTCAATCTAACAGCGCTCTTCGCTCTGGCCACCCTCGCGGAACATGTCGGAGTGGACCTTTGGAATTACCGCACCGAGGACGGACGGGGCATCCAAGGCGCACTTGATTTCATGGTTCCCTTCATTACGGAGCCGGGAAAAAAGTGGCCTTACCCGCAGATCAAAGCCATCGAGCCGGACGATCTGACACCGCTTTTCATTCAGGCGGCTTCGGTCTATCAGAATCCGAAATACACGGAAGCCCTTGCCGCGCTGAAGCCCGCTCCGGCAGAACGGATGCGGTTGATGGTTTCCGTGCATTTCTCTCCGCTCCACGTTTCCGCTCTCGATCGCCCGCGCATTCTCAAGGCGGCCACTTCCGCCCTTGCGTTGGAGCCTATCACAATCACCCGCTTTCCGGCCAAGCTCAGCGAGGGCGGACCCAATGATTTCTACTCGAACGGCGATTACTGGTGGCCGGATCCATCCAAGCCCGATGGCCTCCCCTACGTCCGGCGGGATGGGCAGAGCAACCCGCAAAACTTCACCCATCACCGGATGGCCGTGCGACAGTTGAATCAGTCCGTCGCCGCATTGGCTGCCGCCTATCAGATCACCCGCGAGGAAAGTTATGTCCATAAAGCCTCCGATCTGCTCCGCGTGTTTTTTCTCGATCCGAAGACGCGGATGAACCCGCATTTGAATTATGCCCAGGCCATCCCCGGCGTCTCGCCCGGTCGCGGCATCGGCATCATCGATACGCTTCACCTGATCGAAGTTCCGCTTGCCATCGCGGTTTTGGAAGCGTCCACCGCGTTTACGCCTGAAGTCGCTTCCGGGATGAGGAAATGGTTTGCCGATTACCTCGACTGGATGATCACCAGCGAGAATGGCAAAGAGGAGGCTGCGGAAAAAAACAACCATGCGGTTGCCTATTGGCTTCAAGTGGCCGCCTTCGCCCGCTTCACGGGCGATGAGAAGCGCCTCGCGGAATGCCGCCGACAGTTCAAGGAGGTGTTCGTCGGAATGCAAATGGCTACCGACGGAAGCTTTCCCGCCGAGCTCTCACGGACCAAGCCGTATGGATACTCGATTTTCCAACTCGATAACATGGCCACGCTCTGCCAGGTGCTCTCGACTCCGGAGGAGGACTTGTGGTCCTTTCAACTCCCCGACGGACGTGGAATGCGCAAGGCCATCGCTTATCTATATCCCTATATCGCAGACAAGTCGCAATGGCCGCTTCCACCGGACGTGGAAGCCTGGGAAGGCTGGCCTTCGCGGCAAGCGTCGCTGCTTTTCGCCGGTATCGCCTTGAACGAAAATCGCTACCTCCATCTCTGGCGCGCACTCCCGGCCGATCCCACCGATCCCGAAGTGCGCCGCAACATCGCCATCACCCAGCCCTTGCTCTGGATCCTGCCAAGCCCTGGCGCAAACTGAAGGAATCCGCGTCGGGCGGCATTCTCGCGGTCGTCCCCGCACCAGCCCACCCGACCGCTTGCGGAGTGGTCCACAAATGGACCGGCAGCGACGAAAGTGACGGTCTTGTCATCACTTCATCCGACTAGACGACCATGATGTCTGAGCTAGCCTCGCACCAAACCCCTCCGACCCGTTTGCTCCGCCCGCCAGAAATCTCTGCGGCAAGCATCTCAAAAGCGATTCCCTAGCACCTAAAATCCACGATCCAAAACCGAAAAACCCGATGAAAGCCAAGTACCTGCAAAGCCTTTTCACGATCCGCTCGCAGTCATCCCGCTCGTCCTCCGCGATCCCTGCGTCCCTGAGCTTCTCGAAACACCCCGCCGCTGCTGTCGCCCTTTTGGCGCTATTCGCCGCGCTACCGAGCGGAAGAGCGGCTGATTTCACGTGGAACGGCACTAGCAACGCTTACGGCGACAACGCCTCTTGGTTAGATGGCGTCGCTCCCGGTAATGCTGGCAGCAGCAGCACGGATAACGCCATCTTCAGCAATCTTGGCAGCGCCGACTTCGTCAGCCCCACCTTGCCCGGCAGCAGGTCATTGCAAACCCTTACCTTTACCGCCGACGCCCGGGCTTATACGTTCGGTGGATCAGGCACCTTGTCCATACGAGCTGCATTTCCCTTCCTAACTAACAATTCCGCCGCCACTCAGACCTTTAATTTACCCATTACCATCATTAATGGAAGTTCCCAGATCACCAACACGCAGGCCACTGGAGCTTTGGTTTTTAATGGAGGTCTCAACATCTCACATGCCACCGCAAATCGGGTTGTAACTTTCGCCGGGTTGGGAAGCATTACCCACGCGGGCGTGATTGCGAACGGCGGCAGCTCAACAGCCAGTGGAGTGACCGTCACTTCAACCGGAGCTACAATATTTGGTGGCAATAACACCTACGACGGAACCACCACGATGAATGCCACGGGCGGAGTCCTTTCGCTCAATGGCGACAATTCGGGTGCCGACGGTGCCGTCACCATCACAGCCGGCACCGTGAAGCTCGGTCACAGCAGCGCTCTCGGCAGTGGTATCGGCGCCACCTCCGTCGCCAGCAAGCCTTGGCACTATCTGCTTGTTCCGCACACAGCGGTCAACGAATCGCAGACCGTAACCGGTCTGGCGGCACAGTATACGGTTAAAGCGGAGTAAATTGTGACAGTAGACAAGTTGCCTCCAATCCGTTCCCTTATCGATACACGGCACGTTGGCGTTTCTGCGATGTCGATTTTGAAGTTCGAAGCACTCGATATGACTTCTTATTTGTGGTTATAGGTGTAACTTTTGCTCCATCTCATACCCTTTACGAAATGGAAGTGATTTTCTTTACTACATGACATGGTACGACCTCAAAATAACCTTCGGATATCACGTGACGCAAATGGCGACAGTGCCGCACGATCGAATTTGGACCACTTCCTTTATACTGTATGGGGTCAATTTGAGACTTTAATTGTATCTCATGCCGTTCGTGAGTTGTATGCGGGTTTTCCGTGTACATGACCGCCATAGTCTTTATTTGACCATTATGGGACGCGTGACAGATCTGTT
>JALOTR010000491.1 GCA_025457805.1 Akkermansiaceae bacterium
TGGCGCGGTCACTGGCTCGACGAAAATCCGCGCGCCTGAAATCGCCACCCATCCCCCACCCTCGTCCCCCTGCTCCAATCCGGGGTGACGAAGGGTGTGATGTGCCGCCCACGCCGCAACTTCACTCAATGCGCCCCTGAAGCCGCTTTGTCGCCGCCGCCGTAAGTGCGGATCCAGTCAACCCGCAGTTCAAATGGTCCCGCTTTTTTGTCAGCCAATTGCAAGCCGAGGCGGCGGATCTTGGATGGATCGAAGGTCTTGTCTGGCAGACTCTGGCCACGCCAACTGCCGGCAAAACGCGCAAATGGCAATTTCACTTCGGTCCACTCGCCCTTTTCCGTCGGAAACCCAGCTTGGAACGACATCTCTTGTCCACGGTATTCAGCATCCGTGCTGAAGCGCAGCTGATAGGTGCGTCCGTCGCCTTCGACTCGCAGGATGACTCCTTCAGCCCCGCTCAAATCCAGCTTCACGTCCCCGGTCCGCAGCGACGAGAAGCCGCCGTTGTTTTCCAGCGACAGCGTGCCGAAGAAACGCAGGATGCCGTCCTTGCTGATCTCGCGCTCGCCTTTTGACAAACCGCCCATGACGCCGTCATCGACGATGCGCCAGTCAAGTTTTCCGGATTCCTCGGGGGTGAACTCTTCTACCGCTTTGCGTTCGGCGGCGATGGCGGGCAGGCAAACAAAGAGAGTAGCGGCAATGGCGGATAGCGTTTTCATCGCCCGCCATATAGCCGTCGAATCGCACGCGCGCCAGCTGAGACTTTTGATCCGCTCAGTCCCCATGGCCGGAAGGTGCTGTATCTTGGCATTTTGCAGGACCTCCGGAAGACCGCAGCAAAGTGGATTTTTGCCCACCCACATCCCTGACCTGATCGCCTACGTGGTAATGATAGTCTTGGGGCTTGGGCGGAGTGGCGGTTGAGGATTGCACGCCGGGATTGTGCACAGAACTTTTCCAAGCAATGCTGTCCAACGGCAGTCAGCCACTACCTCCCATGCCGAAGTTTCCCGCCAGAGTTCACCCGATCCTTGCCCGCAGCGCCAAGACTGCCGTGATCCTCCGACGTGGCCCGTCCAAATCCGTCTGCACCCTGCTCTGGGACAGGCGGAATGATACGTTCAAACTGGGGCAATGGCTGCGCGGTCGCATCTACGAACGCCGCTGTGATCTGTCACCGGATGGGAAGCATTTCATCTACTTCGCGATGAATGGCAAGTGGGACGGACCGATGAAGGGATCGTGGACGGCCATTTCCCGGGCACCCTACCTCAAGGCACTGGCCCTATGGCCTTGGGGCGATTGCTGGAATGGCGGCGGCTTGTTCCTGACCGACAGCCGCTTTTGGCTCAACAATCACTGGTATGACGAAGCTGCGGAAACCGTCGGCAGGTTGCGGAAGAAGCTCGTTCAAGAACCGGGCTATCCGTTCGAGGAAAACCACGGCGGCGAGTGCCCGGGCGTGTATTACATCCGCCTTCAGCGCGATGGCTGGAAGCTTGTGCGCCGCGAATCGCCCTCACCAGAGGAACACATCGCTGTGTTTGAAAAGCCGCTACCGAAAGGCTGGGTACTGGAGAAGTCGGCGCATGCGTCGATCAATAATCCGGTGGGCAGTGGTTGTTACTACGACACCCACCGCCTCATCCACCCGGAAAGTGGAGAGACCTTGGATCACCCGAAATGGGAATGGGCGGAGTTGGATCGCAAGCGCCTAGTCTGGGTGACCAAGGGCGTGCTGTATGCCGCGAAGATCCACGGCAAGGGCTTGGGGGATGTGAAGGTGTTACACGAATTTAATGAAATGGAATTCGAGGCCATCCCGGCTCCGTATTGAATGAGGTTCAGCGCAACGTGAACACGCCTCTGATTGCCGCGTGACTTCGAGGCAGAAGTGGGGGCGGCTTCTAAACTTAACATGTGCCTTTTCCGCTATCTTGCGGGCATTGATAGCCGAGTATCAGCCGCCATTCACAAGCCCCAGCTTCCCCTTCACTCCCATCCGCTTGATCCTCAGTTCTTCCTTGCTCGCGTCAGAGCGGTTGCCGATTTCCTTTCGATAGACGATCTCCAGCGGCAGTCGCCCGCGCAGATATTTTGCCGCCTTTGGCCCTTGCGATACGTGCTCCCCGAAACGCCTCTCCACATCGGTTGCGATCCCCGCGTAGAGCGAGCCGTCGCCACAGCGGATGATATACACCGACCAAACTGATTCACTCATTACAGTCGGATCTTCAGTTCCATCTCATCCCGCATCGCCAGCAATGCCTCGGCGTTTCCCTTGGCGTCATCGACCGGGTGATGCGTGTGACGGGTTTTCCGCAGATGTTTGAAATTCTTGCTCATGTCGCCGACCAGCCCCTTGTAAAGACTGCCGAGATTCGTGGATGAGAAACCGAAGGGATTGGCTCCGGTGAAGTGGTGGAAATACCAGTTGATGAATTGCCAGTCGAATCCGTTGTTGTCGGAAACGAACATCGGCCGCCCGGCACCCACTTCCGCAACCCAAGCCGCAAACCGCCGCATCACTTCCTCCGGCTCCGGAAACGCCAGCGTCTGCTCGCGAGTAAAGCCACTCACCGCCAAAGCCTCGGGCACAAACTTCTCGGAGATCGGCCGCAGCTCGCCGTAGAAGGTCCGCTCCAAGCCCGGCTCGACCACCACGGCCCCGAAGGAAATCATCGAGTAGTCGCCAGGAATCGGCCCGTCGGCTTCAATATCAACTATGATCCAGCTCATCGGGCGGCAGCTTGGGTTTGGCAGGGCAGCTCCGCGGCCAGTTCGCCGAGTTCCCAAGTGAGGTTTGCCCTGGCCGCTGCTTCAAAACGCTGCTGAAACACCTGATAGTTGAAAAGCGCCGGCCGCTTGAGGAAGCCATCAAGCACTCGGCTCCTGCCCTCGGCGTATTGTGGTGGCGGCACCCAAGCATACTCCAGCCGGATTGCCGCCGCATAGGCCGCGTATTCCGCAGGCGCTCGGCCAAGAATGCTCAGGTCAATATCGCAGATCAGAGCAGCATCATCGCTCAAATCATGTGTGCCATGCTTGGTTGCCATGATCAGCTCCGCGACCTTGGCGGCATGAGGCGTGGTCGAGAGAAATTCCACCGCCCGGTCCGCACTGCGCTCCTCATTGTCCGCCGCCCGCGGATCATAGACGATGTCGTGAAACCAGATGGCAAACTCGATGGCGACGGGGTCGGCGGCGAGTCCGGCGTATTGATCAAGCAGGCAAAGACAATCTGCGATGTGATGCAAGTTGTGATAGGCCCGAACCGGATCGCCATATGCGGTGGCAATGGCCGTCCATCCGCTGTGGGGGTCGATTTTCGCGTTCTCACAAAGTTGGTTCCATCGACTGGCGAGCATGGAGAGAAGCATCTGTGACGGTTGAATGAATGGCTGAAACAGAAAATCCACCCCTGCCCTCACGACCCTACCGCAGCCGACGGCCCAGCGACAACTATATAGTTTTAGAATTGGTGTTTTGTCGTGAAATTTATAGTATTTTAGTTTGCATTTTGTTT
>JALOTR010000492.1 GCA_025457805.1 Akkermansiaceae bacterium
TCCACCATCGACACTCCGCCGCCAAACCGGGTGCCGGTTTCCACCACCGTCTGTGCTTATGATGAACGAGTGATCCGCGATGCGATCCGTCGCGAAATGAAGCGCGGCGGGCAAGTTTTCTTCCTCCACAACCGCGTTAAAACCATCGATCAAATGGCCTCTCGCATCCGTGCCCTCGTGCCGGAAGCCCGCATCCTCATTGGCCACGGCCAGATGGACAAGGATGAGCTGGAAGTCGTGATGCATACCTTCGTCAAAGGCGAGGCGGACGTTTTGTTAGCCACCACCATCATCGAGACCGGCATTGATATCCCGAACGCCAACACCATCCTCATCGACCGCGCCGACCGCTTCGGTCTGGCCGATCTCTATCAACTCCGCGGCCGCGTCGGCCGCGCCGGGGAAAAGGCCTATGCCATCCTGTTGCTCCCACGAGATATGATGACAGTCGGCGATGCTCGAAAGCGCATCCATGCCATCAAACAATATACCGCGCTCGGTTCCGGTTTCAAAATCGCCATGCGCGACCTCGAAATTCGCGGCGCGGGGAATCTGTTAGGAACCAAGCAATCGGGCCAGATCTCCCAGATCGGTTTCGACCTCTACTGCCAACTCCTCCGCCAATCCGTCGATCGCCTCAAGGGCCGCAAAGACGCACCGCGAGGCGAAGCCACCTTCAAGGCAGATTTCATCGCCACCACCGAATCCGCATTTCTCAAAACCCCGGACCTGCTCCCCGCCTTCCTGCCCGCCGCATGGTTGGAGGAAACCAAACTGCGCATTGCCGCCTATCGCGAGTTGTCCGAAGCGGGCACGGAAAAAGCCGTGGACGCCTTGGAAAAATCCTGGCGCGACCGCTTCGGCCGCATCCCGGAAGGGGCGATCCATCTTCTGCAAATCGCCCGCATCAAAGCCCTCGCCGCTGCCGAACGCATGTCGTCCGTTGAAATCCAAGGCCAGCGCCTGATGTTGCACCGGAATGGAGATTATATTCTGTTAGAAGGCCGACGCTTCCCAAGACTCAAAGCCGCCAGCGGCGCGGGAAGACTCGCAGAAGCCATCGAGATGCTGAAGGCGTTTTGAAAGCAAAAGGAGCGTCGATATCCTATCGACTGTTCCCAGCGGACATGTTGTCCGCCGGGCTCGATTTGGCGGACAGAATGTCCGCTGGAAACAGCGTTCAGAATGAACGCGCTCCTTACACTCAATGCGAGCAGCAACCACCGCCGCCGCCACCACCGCCACAGCATCCACCGCCGCTGGCTTGGGCGATGTCGTCTGCGGTGGGGACGCGGCCGAGTTCGAGGGTCATGCCGACGTATTTTCCGATTTCCTTCTGGAGGCGCTCCAACTCTTGTTGGGCGGTGAGAAATTCGCGGGCGATGTCGTTTTCGAAGAGAGCCTCGCGGGCGGCCTCGAACTCGCGGATTTCCGCGGCTCCGAGTTCCACGCCGGCGTGTTGCTTGTGATGCAGTTCCTCGCCGCGCTCGTGGACGCTTTGATACTGAAGCCGCGAGGCATCATCGTTGAGGAAGCGCTCCACACTTTGCTGGAGCTTCAAAAACGTCGGGTCGCTGGCGATCTGGGCGCACAGTTCCTTGGTTTTCACGATGACGGCGGATTCTTCTGCAGTAATGGACATGCCGGGTGAATAACCCTGTGGCAGCAGGCTGGCAACGGACATTTTCAGGAAAAATTTCCACCTCCCCCCATCTTCGGCCCGAACTATTGCGTGACAGGTCCCTCGTGCCGTCGTTTGGTCTTGGCCGGAGAGAAACCCATGGCAATCGAACCCCTCAAAGACGGCATCCGGTCCCACGTGCGGATCGATTTCTACGGCAACGTCCACAAGCACCTGCGCGGAACCGACGCGGACAAGCGCTATGCCACCGAAGTCGAGGTCCTCAAAGTGCTCGAAGAACGCGGCTGCCCTTACGTGCCGAGGCTGCTGGAAGAGCATCCGGACGACCTCTATTTCGTCTCCACCAATGCCGGCAAACCCGCCTCGCAGATCAGCAAGGACAAAGCCGACCGGCTTTTTGCGAAGCTGGAGGCGGAATACGGCGTGCGGCACCTCGATGCCGAGCCGCGCAACATCACCTACTCGGACAAACTGGGATGCTTCTGCATCATCGATTTCGAACTCGCGGAAGTCCTCCCACCACCGCCCGGTCTGGAAATCAAACCCCGGCCCCAATCGTAGAAAACCGCCCGCCTCGTGCCCGACGCCTGCATGCTTCACTGGGCATCGGCGACCCACAGCGGGTCCCGAAAGCCGCGCAATGATGACTCGCTGATCCGTTTTTCCTCCAGCCCCCAGGGTGCCCACCTGCTGGCGGACGAGGGGGCGCTTTCGTTGGAAAAAAACGACCTCGTTTTCGCGGTTTCGGACGGCATGGGTGGCGGCAATGCCGGCGACATCGCCTCGTCGATCCTGCTTCAGCGGATGTCGGAAATCATTCCAGAAACCTTCAAGATCGCCGCATCGGGATTCTTCCCCGACTGCCTCTCGCACCTCGGCGACGCCATCCGCTCGATCCACGAACAAATCAACCAATCCGCCTCCAGCGAGGAAACCCGCGGCATGGCGGCCACGCTGGCTTTGACTTGGTTCACTCCAGAAAACCTCTACCTCGCCAATGTGGGCGACTCGCGCATCTACTTGTCCCGGGAGGGAAAACTGGAGCAACTTTCCCGCGATCACACCCGCGCCTGGGCCCAGTGGCAACGCGGGGAAATCACGGAAATCCAATACCGCAGCCACCCCCGGCGATCCGCGCTTTATGAAGTCGTTGGGGCCGGGCACGCGGCGGTTTGTCCGCATTTTGCCGCCGTGCCCTATCAA
The DNA here is from genome assembly GCA_025457805.1 of Akkermansiaceae bacterium. Lineage (GTDB taxonomy): Bacteria > Verrucomicrobiota > Verrucomicrobiia > Verrucomicrobiales > Akkermansiaceae > Luteolibacter. The sequence goes on from JALOTR010000492.1 coordinate 2,846, forward strand.
GTAGGAGATCGATTCCTGATCTGCTCGGACGGGCTCATCGACGGTGTTTGGGAGCGTCACATTTCGGATGCGCTCGCAATTGCAAATGCCCCCCGCGAGTCGGCAGAAATTCTGATGAAACGAGCCATCGACAACGCTGGAATCGACGATACAACGCTGATCGTCGTCCACGTTGATGGCCCGACGGTCCGAAGCGATTCCAGCGAATGAAATTTACTCATGCCTTGGCACGGGTGTTGCTTTTCTCAGGTGGGAAGTCCGGCCCCAGGAAAATCCATCGCCGAGGCAGACATCTTCCTTAACCACTGAACTACAACGACCAACATGGCCAAATACAAATTGGAATACATCTGGCTGGACGGATACACCCCCGTGCCAAACCTCCGCGGAAAAACCCAACTCAAGGAGTTTGATGCCTTCCCGACTCTCGACCAACTCCCGCTCTGGGGCTTTGATGGCAGTTCCACCCAACAAGCGGAAGGCCGCAGCTCGGATTGCGTGCTGAAGCCTGTCGCCATCTACCCGGACTCCACCCGCACCAACGGTGCCATCGTGATGTGCGAAGTCATGATGCCGGACGGCGTGACCCCTCACCCATCCAACGGCCGCGCCACGATCCTTGACGATCCCGGTGCATGGTTCGGCTTCGAACAGGAATATTTCCTCTATCAGGACGGCCG
>JALOTR010000493.1 GCA_025457805.1 Akkermansiaceae bacterium
GGCATCCAATCGCACTCTCTACATGCATGGCACGGGCAATGGCTCCAACACGGTGGAATTCTCAGGAAAAATCAGCGGTGGTTCCCCATTGACCACCCTCTATCTGAACAACAACCAGAGTGGTTCCTTCAACCCGCAGTTCATCCTTTCCAATGGCGGCAATGATTTCCGCGCCTCCATCCTTATCAATCGCGGCGGCTTGCAGATTTCATCCGATGCCGCACTGGGAAATGCCGCCAACACCGTGACCTTCAACTCGAATGCCGGGGCCGATCTCACGTTTGCGAATGCGATGACCTACACCAGGGCCACGACTCTCAGCACCGCCACCGATTTTGATACCAGGTCAAACAACGTGACCGCAAGTGGCATCATCTCCGGTGGGAGTTCGCTCACCAAACTGGGAAGCGGCACGCTGTCACTCGGAGCGGCCAACACCTACTCGGGATCCACCACGGTAACGGCAGGCATCTTGCAAATCAGTAGCAGCGCTGTGCTCGGAAGTGGAACCTATGGCGGCGGCATTTCGATCGCAGCGGGAGGCACGCTTCAGCATGCATCTTCCACCGCGCAAACGTTTTCCGGTATTATCTCCGGTGCCGGGCAACTTGGTAAAACCGGAAGCGCCGCGCTCACGCTTTCCGGTGCCAATACCTATTCGGGAGGCACGATCCTAAGTGGCGGACCGAACAGTGCAAGCACCGCCGCGATCCGTCTTGCAAATAACAGCGCGCTCGGAACTGGCGATGTGGTGCTGGGAAATGCCGCCACTCTGACCGCTTTCTATAACTCCGCCGCATCCCAAACGATTTCCAACAACATCCAGCTCTCTCCCACTGCCGGTGTCACAACCAATATGCTGGTGAGAAATGCCACCACGCTCCAGTTGGATGGTCTGATCAGCGGAGGCACCGCTACTTCCACATTGTATGTCAATACCGATACGGGCGGCGGCAGCACGGGTTTGTTCAGACTCACGAATCCCGGCAACACCTTTCAAGGCAAGATCCAGATCAACCGTGGCGGACTTGCGTTCCCATCCGATGGCGCACTCGGCGATGTTTCCAATTCGATCGTGATCGACATCGGAACCGCCACGCAGATCGGCCTGCGATTTGATGGACCCGTTAGCAGCTCACGCAACATCCAACTCGGTAGCAACAAGCAGGTCTTCGATACCAATGGCAATGATGTCATGCTAAGTGGGGTGATATCTGGAACCGGCCAGCTCTATAAATCCGGTAGCGGCAAGCTCGTCCTTTCCAATACCCATACCTATGGCGGCATTACGACGGTGGACAATGGCTCGCTTGTGGTGAATGGCGCACTTTCGGCTTCCACCAGCGCGGTTTCTGTCCTGGCTACCGGCAGATTGGGAGGAAGTGGCACCATCAACCGCCCGGTCACGCTGAGTGGCAACCTCTCCCCTGGCAACGACGGCGTTGGGACCTTGACCATCGCGAATGCAATCACGCTGGGTGCAAGCTCATCCTGTTCACTCCAGTTTGCCAATTGGTCGGGCGCTGCCGGAACAGGGCATGATTCCATCACTGCAAACGCACTTTCGATCACGGCAGGAACCAGTTCGAAACTCAGCCTTAACCTCGACTTCACCGGCATGGTTGGCTTCTCGGAAACCACTAGGTCGTTTGCCATCGCCACCAGCACCACTGCCCCATCCGGCCTCACTGCGGAAAACTGGTCCATCCAGACCATCAACTTTCCTGGCAGTGGAACTTGGGCGCTCGCGACATCCGGCAACAATCTGGTCCTCAACTACACGGCTACCCTCAGTCCCTTTGCGTCCTGGATCGCATCCAAAGGATTGACCTCGGCAGACGCGGCATTCACTGCGGATCCCGATAGAGATGGGCTTGCGAATGGAATCGAGTTTGTTCTCGGCTCGGAACCCAACCCGACCCATCCGTCATCCAACTCGAGTGCATCGTTGCCCACGGTCTTGGCGTCGGGTGCCTCGCTTGTGTTCACCTATCGTCACGCGGATGCCGCAACAGGCATGTTGGTGACGGTCGAGTTTTCCGATTCGCTTCAGGGACCGTGGATCACCGCCGAAGATCCTCTGAATGCCACCATTTCCTCCAGCGATGGCAGCCCGCTTGATACCATTACCGTTAGTATTCCCAAAGGCAGTCACGAGCGTCTCTTCGCCCGGATGAAAGTGGTGGAACCGGATTGAGGGAGCTTCCCCGTGAAATGCGGCCTATCGGAAATTTCCACCAGACATTTGTTTCCGGTATTCGCCGGCCGTCTGGTCCATCGTCCGCTTGAAGAAGCGACATAACTCATCCGCCGCACCGAAGCCGGTCTCTTCCGCAATCCGTTCAATCTTCCAGGTAGTTTGTCGCAGTTTCTCACAAATCACTTCCGCCCTCTGGCGGTCGATCTCTTCCTTCGGAGTGCGCCCCAGAAGGTTCTGGAAACGTTGACGCAACAACTCGCGCGACACGCCGGCCGCACGGCATAACTCATCCACGCCGACCAAGCGTCTTGGCGTGTGCTCACGGATGAAACGCATGGCCTTGGTCACCACCTCATCTGGCAGTTCCACCAAGCCCGTGCTTTCCCTCACCGTCAATTCAATGGGCGGAATGCACAGCCGCCGGTCGTCCGCGACCACTTCGCCGTTCATCATGGAAATCAATAACTGCATCGCCCGGTTGCCGATCATGCGCCCCGGAAACCGAACGCTGCTCAAAGCGGGGCGCGTGATGTTGCAATAGACCGTGTCATCCGCCACGCCCACCACCGGCACATCCTCCGGACATCGGAGACCCAGCGTTCCAAGCGCGCGCATGGCACACACCGCCGAGATATCATCTTTGGCAAACAAGCCCACCGGTGTTTCCAGTTTGGATAACATTTTCCAGGCAAGATTGGCGTTCCGCGTCGCCCGCTCCTCTTCCGCATAATGGGAAGACGGGATGTTAAGCACCTCGGTCGTGAAACCGGCGCGCGTCAATTCGTTTCTGAATCCCTCAAGCCGCTCCAATGAATAGCGTCGATGCGGATCGTGCCAGAATGCAAAGCGCTGCAAGCCCAAGGTCATCAAATGCCTTGCCGCCATCACGCCGGCTGCTTCATTGTCCATTGTTACCCTCGGAAAATGCGGCCCGTTGGCAGGTTGCTCGGCGCTGAGATTCACCACCTTGATGCCTCTTTTTTTCCACGCCTTCGCTTCCGTCGCAGTGTAGCGATAAACCAGCAATCCATCCCCCTGCCAATCCTTGTCGATGCGGACCGGAGCGATGTCACCACCACTGGGTTGTTCGAAAACAAGCTCAAGATCATGACCGGATCTTGCCACTTCCAGGATGCCCGGAAACAAGCGGTAACAGAATCCCTGTGACCAATCGAGCAGGCGGATGCCCACCCGGTAGCGTTTTTTCAATACGGCTTGCGGGTTCTTCGGATTTTTGACTGCGGACATGACCTGCACCACTTGTGACAAGGGATGGGCAAAACGCCAATCAAATTTGCGACCTTGCCATGGCGGAATGCGGTT
>JALOTR010000494.1 GCA_025457805.1 Akkermansiaceae bacterium
ACGATCGCATATTTCAAAAGCAATCCCGGCAACCTCGATTGGGAGCGCATCAATCCCTCACAGATTGCCAGCCGACTCATTCAGGATAAGAAATCCAAATACCTCGGCAAACCCGCCGCCACTTGGGATGCCGCGCTCACACCACGTGAAAAACACCGCGATACTTCCACCCAACTCGAAGTCCCGCTCGACAAGGGCGGTGCGTGGTGGATCACCGGGAAAATCGCCGGTGGCAATGAATTCCATACCTTGGTCTGGATCGTCGATCAGGTGCTCGTGCAACGCGACGTGGCGGGCAAGCTCCAGTGGTGGGTGGCGGATGCGGCGAGCGGCGCGCCAATCGAGCAGGCGGTCATTGATTATTTCGGCTATCGCGTGGAGCCCATCGAACGCAATCTCCCGCTCGGCCGCCGCATGAATGTCAAGTGGCGCGAGTTTCAGCGGAACACCGATGCGGATGGCAAAACCCTGCTCAAGCCCGGCGACTGGGATGACAACTATCAGTGGCTCGCCATCGCCCGCAAAGCGGATCGCTCACCCGCCTTTTTCGGTTTCCAACCCTATCATGTGCAACCTCCATCATGGGAAAACGGCAACCGAGATGTCAGTTATGGCATCACCGACCGGCCGCTTTACAAACCCGGCGACAAGGTTCATCTGAAGTTCTATCTCCGCAATCTCGGTTACTTCGAACCCGATGAAAGCCGCTGGTCTAACAAAGATGGCCAGCTCGTTCTTACCAATGGCCGCGGCGAGGAGGCGGTGAAGGTGGAAAACCTCAAAACCGACGCGCTCGGAGCGGTGGAAAGCGAAGTCGTGATTCCCAAGGATGCGCCGTTGGGGGCGTGGACGGCTTTGTTCCGGATTGGCGATCAAATGTCCGCCCAAGTCGGTTTCCAAGTGGAGGAATACCGCAAGCCGGAGTATGAAGTCAAAGTTGAGGCTCCGTCCGAGCCGGTCAAACTCGGCGACAAATTCACCGCCACCATCAAGGCGAACTATTTCCACGGCGCACCTGTGAGAAATGCGGAGGTGGAAATCATCGTCAAGCGATCCTCCATGGGCGAACGCTGGTTTCCCATGTGGCGCTGGGACTGGCTCTATGGCCCCGGCGCATGGTGGAATGGCGCGGATGCATCGTGGCATCCCACCTGGTCGCGTTGGGGATGCCTGCCGCCGAATCCACCATGGTGGCAGGGCAACCGCTGGACGCCGGATGAACTGGTGATGAAACAAACCCTCGCCATCTCCCCGGATGGCACGGCGAAGGTGGAAATCGATACCGCAAACGCCAAGGCCATTCATGGAGACATGGATGCGAGATATCAAATCGAAGCGCGGGTGGTGGATGCATCGCGCCGTGAGGAACGGGGCAATGGATCGGTGATCGCCGCCCGCAAGCCCTTCGAGGTCGTGGTCTGGACAAACCGGGGTTATGCCAAGGCAGGCGATGCGCTTGAAGTAACAGTTTCCGCCGCCACTCTTGCAGGAAAACCGGTGGTCGGCGCCAAGGGCACACTCAAGATCTATCAACTCCTCCTCCGCGATGGCCGCGTGGAGGAAAAGGAAGTGCAATCGTGGCCTGTGGAAACCGATGCGGATGGACAGGTGAAACAAAAACTCGCTGCGCCCGTGACCGGTCAATATCGCCTCGCGGCAAGCCTGTCCACCGAAGGTGGTGAGCCTGCGGAAGGTGCCAATATCCTCAACATCCATGGCCCCGGCCGCGATGATCCGAAGGATTGGAAGTTTGGTCCTCTCGAATTGGTTTCCGACAAGACAGACTACCAAGCAGGCGAGACGGTGAAACTCCGCGTCAACAGCGATCGCACCAATGCGCATGTCTGGTTGTTCCTGCACATCGCGGGAAGCTCCGGCAATGAAGCGAAGCGCATCCAACTCGATGGCAAGAGCCTTGAAGTGGAAGTTCCAGTCACCTTGAAAGACATGCCCAACATGTTCATCGAAGGCATCAGCGTGCATGGTGCCAAGGTCCACAAGGCCGTGAAGCAAATCCTGCTTCCGCCCGTGAGCAAAGTTGTGGAAGTGACGGTGGAACCGGCAAAAACCAAACTCAAGCCGCAGGAAAAATCCTCGCTGCGCATCACCCTGCGCGATGCTGAAGGCAAACCGGTCACTGGCACTGCCGTGCTATCGATTTATGACAAATCACTCGAAGCCATCACCGGCGGATCCAATGTTTCCTCCATTCATGAAAACTTCTGGAACTGGAAAAACAACTACTACGGTTATGGTGGCAGCAACTCCGTTCCATCCTCGCCCGGCAGCCTGAGTCGGCCCAAGGTGCCTGCCATGGAAACGCTCGACCGCTTTGGCGATGAAGACCCCTTCGGTGGCGGCGGCGGCAGGCCCATGTTGCGTGGCGCGAGAATGATGCCGGCAAGTGTGGGCATGGTTGCGGAAGCATCATTGGACGCGGCACCCGCTCCGATGGCAATGGCGGCGAAGTCCATGCCAGCCAGGGAGGCAGCAGGGTTGGCTCCGCCTGCGGGAGCTACCGGAAATGCACCCATCGTGGTGCGCAAGGATTTCGCGGATCTTCTCAAGTGGCAGGGTGCGATCGAGACCAATGCGGAAGGCCAGGCGGAAGTGCCCTTGGAATTTCCTGATAACTTGACCACCTGGAAAGCCCGCGTCTGGACCTTGGGCTCCGATACCCGGGTGGGCGAAGGTTCTGCGGAAATCATCACTTCCAAGGAATTGTTAGTCCGTCTGCAAGCTCCCCGTTTTTTGGTGGAGCGGGATGAGGCGGTGTTGAGTGCGGTGGTTCACAATGATCACGATACTCCCAAGACGGTGACCGTTTCCCTCGAACTCGATGGCAAGCAACTGCAAGCCATCGATGGAGCTTCCAAGTCGCTGGAAATCGCCGCCCGTTCCGAGGCGCGCGTCGATTGGCGCGTCAAGGCGATGGTGGAAGGCGAGGCGGTGATCCGCATGAAGGTGGATGCCGGGGATGATGGCGATGCCGTGGAGCGCAAACTCCCCGTCATCGTGCATGGCATGTCCCGCCAGGATGCATGGAGCCGCGCGGTGGAGCCGGATCAGGATGCCGCCAGCATCGAAATCGAAGTGCCCGAGCAACGCAGGCCGGATCAATCGAAACTCACCGTCCGTTTCTCCCCCACCATCGCCGGAGCGGTGGTGGATGCAATTCCCTATCTAACAGACTATCCGCATGGTTGCACCGAGCAGACCTTGAACCGCTTTGTTCCCGCCGTGATCGCACAGCGGATGTTGAAGGATCTAAAGATCAACCTCGCCGAGGTGAAGGCCAAGCGGACCAATCTCAATCCGCAGGAACTCGGCAATGCACAGGATCGCGCCGCCCAATGGAAACAATGGCAAAGCAACCCGGTCTTCGACGAATTGGAGATCACCAAGATGATCGATTCCGGAGTCGAAAAACTCAGCGCGATGCAAAACTCCGATGGCGGCTGGGGCTGGTTTTCCGGATATGGGGAAACCTCATGGCCACACACCACCGCCCTGCAGCAC
>JALOTR010000495.1 GCA_025457805.1 Akkermansiaceae bacterium
TCACCTTCACGATCATGCTGCTGAGCATGTTCGTGCTCGGCTCGGTGTATTTCGCGCTGGTGGCGGGGGACATCGTGGCGAAGGAAAACGAAGATGGAAACCTGCGCCTCGTTTTCGCGCGGCCGATCAGCCGGCTGCGGCTGCTGTTAGTCAAATACACGGCGATCTGCCTCTACACGTTTTCGTTTGTGTTTTTCGTGGGAATTTCCGGCTACCTCATGGCGGTGGCGGCGATCGGTTGGGAAGGCGGCTTGTTCGTGATGGAGCCGAAAATGAAGGTCTTCGCCGCGTTTCCGGATTGGTCGGAAGGAGCATTCCGCTTGGGCCTCTGCGCGACCGGGATCGGGCTGAGCATGATCACGCTTTCGTCCATCGCCTTCATGTTCTCGTGTTTCCGCATCAAGCCCGCGGCGGCCACGATCATCACGCTGAGCATCCTCTTCGTGGACATGATTCTACAGAATTTCCCCTTCTTCAAACCCTACGAATCGTGGTTCGTGACCTGGCGGATGAGCGCCTGGGTTTTCCTGGCCGAGCAACAAATCTCGTGGGCCAAAATCATCGAGTCCTTCGCCTTCCTCGGTGGCTTGAACGTCACCCTCTTCGTCATCGGCTGGCTGGCCTTCCAAACGCGCGATTTCAAAACCTGAGCTCTTGCGCGACGTTTTTTGTTTTTTCCGTTACCTTTCGACCAAACCGGGGGCTTCAATGGTGAAGACTTCGGAAATGGAACCGCAGGAAAACGAAACGCCCCAACAAGGTCTGGTGACCTACAATGAGCTTCTGTCTCTCTACATCGAGCAAAGCGGAAGTGAAGTTCACTTCGTTGAGATCGTGAAAGGCTTGGGCGGTCTCGTTTATCATAGCGCCCTCCGCCGCACCGGCAACGCCGCCAGTGCCGAGGAAATCACCCAGAACGTCTTCGCCCTGCTTGCCCGCAAGGCCGCCTCACTGCGCTCCCACCCGAACCTCACCGCGTGGGTCTTTCGCACCACCCAACTCGAATGCGCCAAAACCATGCGTTCCGAAATGCGCCATCAAAGGAAACTCGACGCTCTTGCCAGCGAGCCTCCCACCACCACTGCCGATGACTCCGCCGCCTGGCGCGAGGCCCTCCCGGCGCTCGATGCCTCGCTCGACCAACTCGCCGAGAAAGACCGCGCACTCATCATCCAGCGCTTCTTCGAAAGCAAACGCTTCGCCGAAATCGCCGGCTCCACCGGCAAGTCCGAGGCCGCCTGCAAGATGCAGCTCAAGCGCGCCCTCGAAAAACTCGCCATCCTCCTCCGCAGCCGCGGCATCGCCCTCAGCGTGCCCGTCATCGCCACTGGCCTCTCTGCCGAGTTCGCCAAAGCCGCACCCCTCGCCACCCAAACCCTCGCCACCAAAGCCCTCGCCGCCTCCTCCGGCATCACCACCTCTACCGTCCTCACCAACACGCTCCTCACCATGAGCACCGCCAAGACCTCCGCCATCACCGCCGCCGCGGTCATCTCGATCGGCCTGATCCCGATCCTTCAACTCGAAGGCAAGGCCACCCGGCTCCGATCCGAAATCACCACCCTGGAAAGCCGCCCGGCGCCTGCCCCTCTCGCCATTACGGCCCCCTCGCGTCGTGCATCCGCGACGACCGTCAGCAACCGCCGCACCTTCCGCGATCTGCTGGAAAACCCGGTCCGTCCCGTCGTGGCCGACACCTTCCTCTCCGACCTCATGAAAGTCGTCACCGAACAGGACATGGCCGGCATGATCCGCGTCCTCACGCCCGTCGCCAACATGGATCCTGCCCGGCACGCGCAGTTGATGAAAGACATCGAAGCCCACCCGGGCAGCGCCGAGGCGAAAGCCGTCGCCCTCCAGATGCTCGGCAGCATCGCTCCGGAAACGGACTACCGGCAGAGCCTCGAAAGCCTGATCCGCCAGGACCTGAAATCCGGTGCTTGGAGCGATGTCGCGCGCCGCTGGGCCGAGTCCGATCCGGATGCCGCCCTTGCATGGTTCCGGGAAATGGATGCCAAAGGCGAGCTGTTGGGCAAGGGAGTCGACAGTCAAACGGCACCTTTCCTTCTCTCGGAACTGGCAGCCGGCATGGCCAGCAAACGACCGGAGCAAGCGCTCGAAATCGCGGCGGCGATGACGCCGGAGGAACGCAGCGCCTCCCGGATCTCCAGCAAGCTCATTCCGGTGTTCACCACGGCCTACCTGGAAACGGGCGAATCCCGCTTGCTCGACCAATTGATCGCGACCGAGGATCAGGATCGCCCGAAGGAACGCCTGATCAATGCCGCCAGTGAGCTCATCGCCGCCGATCGCGATCTCGCCGCCGCCCGTGCCTTCCTCGCCCGTTTCGTCCCCGAAAACGACAGCGATGCCCTGAACGTCCGCATGCTTTCATTCCTTTCCAAGGCCGAGCGAGTCCCCTTTGCCACGCGGGCGGACTGGATCGTCGGGAACATCGAACCGCAAGCCGCGGCCGAGAAAATCCGCGACATCCTCGGCGAGCAAATGGAGCTTGGCCAGGATCCCGCCTACTGGATCCGCGCCCAGCCATCGGGAATCATCAAAGACCAGTCCCTGGCCACCCGCTCGACATGGCTCGCCTTCACCAAGGGACACCCGTTGGGTCTCGAAGAGGCCGCCCAGATCGGCGACGCCACGCTAAGGGACAAAACCCGTCGCGACATCGCAGCGAGCTGGCTCAGGGAGTTTCCGGATGCCGCCCGCCGCGAGCTTCCCGCCGATCTCCTCCCGGAAGAAGGCCGCTGACTGCCGGCTTCAACTGCCATCCGCCATTGCCATGAAAATTTCCACCCTCCTTCCAGCCCTCGCCGCCGCCTTGATCTGCGGTGCGGTCATCGTCGTCCAAATCGGCCGTAACCGAACCCTCGACCAGCACCTCGAGTCGCTGCGCCCGGATGCCTCCAGAGCATCGAAAGACAGGCTCCCGCCAAATGATGCTCCCCGCCCTGCCGCCAGCCTCTCTAACAAGCGGCAAAACGAAAACGAAACACCCGCCCCCGGCACTCCCGAATTCGAGGAACGGGTCGCGCGGGCCGCGCAGGAAATGACGGAAATGGTTTCCAAACTCGGCGACATCCAGGAAAGCCCTGCCGCCTTCTTCCGCGCCCTTCCCGGCGTGATCAAAATCATCGCCGACCTCGGCCTCGAAGAAGCGATCGCCGTGGCCGACCGCCTTGGCTCCAGCGGCCCCTTGTTTCCTCCGGCCGATGGCAACTCCACCGCCCGCCTCATGATCTATCTGCTCGCATCCGAGCAAGACCCTCTGCGGATCCTCGAACGCAAGGACCTGAATCTCGACTCCCCGATGGGTGGCCTCCAGGTCTCGATCTTCGGCCAGCTCGCGACACGTGACCCGGACGCAGCGATTCAGTGGCTCGATGCACAATCCATCGGGGAAGGCCCCAAGACCGCCTATCAACGCCAAATCGCCTTCGGTCTGCTCGCCCAAGATCCGCGCCGCGGCCTCGACTATCTGATAGAAAATCCCGCCGCCTT
>JALOTR010000496.1 GCA_025457805.1 Akkermansiaceae bacterium
GATCAGGGCACGATTCGGTTCCCTTCGCAATGGTTCGGGCATCATCCCTCTTTCATCTGCGTAAATCTGGGTCCATCTGCGGTTGAAAATTCCCTGGCTCGATTACCCTGGGTCCACCCGGCAGCTGGGGCGTTCCGGCAGCGGAGTGGCTCAGCGTTGGTTGAAGCGCGACATTTCCCGCTGGGCTTCGCGGAGTTCGACCTGTTTTTTGAGGTCCTGGCGTTGGTCTGAGTGGGTTTTGCCCTTGCCGACGCCGATTTCCACTTTCACGCGGCGGCCTTGCCAGTACATGCGCAGCAGCGGCAGGGTGCAGCCTTTGATGGCGGTGGCGGAGGCGAGCTTGAGGATTTCCCGCTTGTGGAGGAGCAGGCGGCGCGGGCGCTTGGCGGTGTGGTTGAACCACTCGCCGGCGGTTTGCCAGGGCTGGATGTCGCAACCGTAGAGAAACACCTGATTTCCCTCCACTCGGGCGAAAGCGTCCGAGACATTGACCTTGCCGGCGCGGATGGATTTCACCTCCGTGCCTTTCAATTCCAGACCCGCCTCGTATTTATCCAGAATGTGGAAATCGCGGCCGGCTTTCCGGTTGGTGGCGATTTCCGCGCTCATGGGGAGGCTGTGCTGGGAGCGTGTCCTGCTGCGGACACTGCCGGAATCAGGCCTCGGCCTTGACGACGAGCTTGATCTTGCCCTCGATGATTTCCTGCAGCGCGATGTCCGCCACGCCCATGCTGGGACGGGTGGGGATCAGCGGCGAGCGGCCGCTGTTGAGCTGGCGGACGCGTTGAGAGACCAGATTGACCAAAACCAGCGGGTCGGTGACGATTTCAGAGGCTTTGTCGAGGAGATCGCTTTTCATAGGAGAACCGGGAAATCGCGAATGCGGACGCGCTTGCTCAAACGGGATAACGTTATCAGGTTGCAAGGGCGGGACGTTTTCGCTCAAAACAGTGGGATGGAAAAATAGAATGAGTCCCGGGATACCTCCCGGGCGGGTGGTGAAACCAGAGATTCGGACAAGAGGCAAGTCTTATCTGGAAAAAGATGATCATTTCGCCCCGAAATATCATTGGATTACTTGGGCATCAGGTCGATGCCGAAGCGGCGGAGGATGAAAACCGTGGCCCAGAAGAAGCCGGCGGTGAGCAGGCAATTCACGGCGAGGGCTGACCAGAAACTCCAGCCGTGGCGCAGCATCCAGGGCAGGATGAGGAACATCGGCAAAGTGGGCAGGACAAACCAGAAGGTGCCTTCCGCGTGGTTGGCGAGCCGCTCGGACGATTGCCCGGCCTGGTGCATCCAGATCATGGCGACCAGCGAGGTGAGGGGCAGGGCGATGAGAAGAGCGGAGAGGCGATCGTTGAATAGCTGGACCTTGTTCACCATCACGATGATGGCGGCGCTGAGGAAGAGTTTCACGAGGTCGGCTGAGGAAAAGGCGAGCAGTTTGTCCCAGGGGATCCGGTTCATGGTGGTGGAAGGTGGAAGGTTGAGGATTGCGGCAGGCGGCAGCATAGTTTTAGGGTGGGCGCATGCAAGCCGCCTGTCTGCCTGGAATCGCCGCCGCCGCCCTGGTCATCTCGCTCGCCTCCTGCGCACCGGGCGAGCCCCCTGCGGGCGGGATGGGAGCGCAGGCGCAGGTGGGGTCGAATCTCAGCGCCGCCCAAAAAGCCGCCATCGGCCGGAAAATCTGGCAAAACGAATGCGGCGGCACGGTCAATGGGCTCACCACCTGGAATGCGGGTGAGGAATTTCCCTCGATGGGGATCGGCCATTTCATCTGGTATCCGGCCGGATTCAGCGGGCGTTTCGAGGAAAGCTGGCCGCAGTTCATCGCCTTCGCCAAACGCCAGGGCGCGACTCCGCCGCCGGTAGCCTCCGAGCGCCACAGCCCGTGGAAGAGCAAGGCGGAATTCACCCGCGATTTCAACGGACCGGGCCTGACCTCTTTGCGGAAATGGCTGGCGGCGAATGTCGGTTTGCAGACGGATTTCATCATCACCCGTTCGCGCGCGGCCCTGCCCAAGATCCTCGCCGCGGCCCCGGCCTCCGAGAGGGCGAAAATCCAGGCCAACTACCAAAAAGTGGCCACCACGCCGCAAGGGACTTATGCCTTGATTGACTACGTGAATTTCAAAGGCGAGGGCATCCAGATGAGCGAGCGTTACAATGGTCAGGGCTGGGGCTTGATGCAGGTGCTCGGCGGCATGAAGGAGGTCCCGGCAGGTCCTGCGGCGGCCAGCGAGTTTGCCGCATCCGCCAAGCGCGTGCTCTCCCGCCGCATCGCAAATTCCCCGCCGGCGCGGGGTGAGAAACGCTGGGAAGAGGGCTGGCACAACCGTTGCAGCACCTACGGCCGGCCTTTGTGAGTGGGTGGAAATTTTGATTTCCCCCGCAGATCTCACATCACGAACAATCCTACGATTGCCGCGCTGGTAAGATTCGAAAGCGTCCCGGCAGCCACCGCCTTGAGGCCGAGGGTGGCGATTTCCGAGCGACGGTTCGGGGCCATGCCGCCGAGCCCGCCGAGCAGGATGGCGATCGAGGAAAAATTCGCAAACCCGCACAGGGCGTAGGCACGAGTTTCTGGCCGATCAGGCTGCCGCCCTGATGCATATCGTCTAACGGAATGCCCGCCAGCCACGCCACCGGGGAGAAGACCCAGCCGAGAATCCATTGCAGGCTCAGACCGGGAAATTGAAACCAGTTTCCAATACCTCCGAGCATCAAGTTGAGCAACGCGATGAGACCGATGAAGGCCAGCAGCATGGCGCCTACGTTCAGCGCGAGGTGGAGGCCGGTGCCGGCACCCATGGCTGCGGCGTCGAGCACGTTGGCGGGCTTGTCATCGCCTTCGGCAAACTCCAGCTCAGCCTCCAGCGGCACGCCGGTTTCCGGTTTCATCAGTTTCGCATAAAGGAGCCCTCCCGGTGCGGCCATAAAAGAGGCGGCGAGCAGGTATTTCATTTCCACTCCCATCGCCGCGTAGCCCGCCAGCACGGAGCCCGCCACGCTGGCGAGACCGCCGACCATCACGGCAAACAGCTCGGACGAAGTCATCCGCGAAATGTAAGGCTTCACCACCAGCGGGGCCTCGGTCTGGCCGACAAAAATATTCGCCGCCGCAGACATCGATTCCGCACTGCTCGTTCCCAGCAATTTCCTCAACCCGCCACCCAGCAACCGGATCACCTTCTGCATCAGGCCAAGGTGGTAAAGCACGGCGATGAGCGAGGAGAAAAACACAATCATCGGCAGCACCCGCAGCGCGAAGACGAAACCAATGCTGCTGTCGTCCGCAGTCAGCGGCCCAAACAGGAAATCCACCCCGGTTTTTCCAGCACCGATCGCATCCGACACCCGCTGGCTCAACCAATCCAAAGCCGTCCGCCCCGCCGGAACGCCGAACACGATCGCGCCAATCCCGATCTGGATGACGAAGGCGAGGCCGACCGTCCGCCAGTTGATCGACTTCTTGGCATCGCAGAGCAACCAGGCAATGAAGATGAAGGCAGCGATTCCAAGAAGTCCGAGCATTCCTTGGTCTAACGCATCATTCGTGCCACCGGAAGCACCAACTCAGGGACTTGGCAGCAGGGCGATCCAGCGCGGGATGTCCGACCAGGATGAAGAGAAAATGAACCGCAGATGAACGGGGATGAACGCAGATTTGGACGAAATTATGGCGTTTTGATCGTGGTCACGACACGTATTGCATCTCCTTCCCCATGGTTTGGGCATCATCGCTCTTTCATCTGCGTGGATCTGGGTCCATCTGCGGTTAAAAATTCCCTAGTTTGATCACCGTGGACTTGGCGGCACGAGGAAGCTCCCCGGAAATGGTGAGGCGCGGATCCGTTGCCGAATCCGCGCCTGACATAATCCCCCCCTCTGCAGATGGGCGACGTTGAATGGCAACTCGGTTTCCCCCCGGAACCCTTGTTGCCCGTCGCTCACGCGAGGTTGAGGACACTCTGGATAATATTTAAGATTTGTAAACAATAAATTTTTACAAATTTTCAACCTTTCGGCAATAATTTGAGTTTCAAGCGCTTGCGAAGGCTATTTTTCGCTAAAAAAATGCTCCAGCGCCTCGATTGCCCCCTCGCCATGGACTCCGCGCGCCACCAAACCGCCGTTGGCGAGCACCTTCGCAGTCACTTCCGGCACCGCATTGGCCGGGCAGGCGGTCATTCCAGCGTGGGCGGGATCGAGCATTTCAAGATCGTTGTGGCTGTCGCCCATCGCAAAACACCGGGCGGCAGGCAGGCCATAAAGGTGGGCGATCTCGCTCAAACTGCTGCCTTTTTGGAAATCGCGATGACCGAAGCGCAGGTAAATCGAGTTCCGCTGCCAGGAAAGCTGGGGCTCCACCGTGATCATCGGCGTGATGCGCGTGACGATCCATTCCATTTCCTCCAGCGTGCGGGAAATCAGTCCGGCGGGTTCGCCCTCCATTTCGATCCACTGTGCCCCCGTGTGCTCCTCCACTTCCTTCCGCATCCGGTCGAGCAGCTTGCGGGCGTGTTTGAAAAGCCCGTGCACTTCTTTCTCGCAGCGCTGGTTCCACGGCAGGTGCGGCACCCAGCGCCCGAAGGCATTCGGCAGGTAAATTTCCCGCTCGCGGGCCACCACCCAGTCGGGAATGAAGGGAAACCGGCTTTCCACGAAGCCCTCCACCATCTGCGGCATCGAGCGACCCGTATTGATCCCCCAAACGATCTGCTTCTCTTCCCGCAGGCGGCGGATGACTTCGAAAAACGCCGTCGGCACCGGCGGATTCCCTGCAGGATCATGGAGTGTGCCATCGAAATCGAACGACAGAATCGCGGCAGGCAGCGAGGGCGGGGGCAAGGTCTTCATCAGGGGAAGCGCCACCGCCGGGAAATCGGGAATCCATCCGCGGAAAAGCTGGTACACGAGGACGGGATCGAACCGCCGACCGACCCGGTGTAAGCGGGTTGCTCTACCGCTGAGCTACTCGTGCAGGGCGGCGGATGATTGCCACCTGCGCCTGCCGGGATCAAGCCCGGAGTGCGGCGAAAATTTTCCCCTCCGCGATGCGACAATCCACGTGACGGCCGTCACAAGAATTGTCGCAATCTCCCTGCCGCCGGGGTGATCGCTCCGATGCGGGCTTGCGGGTGGGGCGGGCAGGTGGTTTGCTGGACGCACGAATGCACTTGCGGCTCTCAGATCAGGAACTGGCGACTTTGGTGGAAATGGTAAGCCTCGCCGCCAACGTGGCTTCGTGGAACCAGAAGGAATCCGCCGGGGACAAAATCAGCGCCTTCGAGGAGCTCGAAAGCAAGATCCTGGAAAAGGCCGGCCACTCGGGACTGGGCGATTGGATCGAGTTTGATGAAGAGAGCCAGCGCTTCCGTGTGAAGCAGGAAATGGAAGAGCGGCTCTTCTATCATGAGTGCTACGACGAGTTCCGGAACGAGAGTTTCTGGGACGAACTCGCCGTCCGCCTCGCCGATCGCGACCTGGCCCGGGCCATCGGTTTCAAACAATGGGAAGCCCTCAGCGAGGAAGAACGCCGAGCCCGCACCGCCGCCTGGGAAAAGCGCTACTGGGAGGAATTTTCCAAACACGGCGTCGAGCGCGTCGTGGTCGTGACCCCACCCGGCGAAGGGTGAAAACCGTAGCCGCGGACCTCATCCGCCGGCCTCCCGATCCCGCGTCGTGCCCCTCTTCATTCGTTGTGTCGCTCTTCATTCGTAGCTGGGACAACCTGCCCCAAGCCTTCATTCAGCGCCAACGGTGCGAAGCATGCCAGCCCAGGGCAGCGCCCTGGGTCATCTTTCTTGGGACAACCTGTCCCAAGCCCTCTCAAGCGCCAACGGTGCGAAACATGCCAGCCCAGGGCAGCGCCCTGGGTCACAGGTTTTTATCATCCCTGAGCCCTGAAGGGGCGGCGCCACAAGCTTTCGTGGTTGGGACAATCTGTCCCAAGCCCTCGCCACTGAGCCGCCCTCCCAGCAAACAAACCAAAACCCAAAA
>JALOTR010000497.1 GCA_025457805.1 Akkermansiaceae bacterium
TTTCCAGCGTCTTGCCGTTTACGGTGACCGCAATCATCCGCTGCTTGCGGTTTTCGCCTTCACCATCGGGTCCAACCTTGGCGAATTTGCCTTCAACCGGAACGACGAATGGAACCGCCTCGGAGTATGGCTCGGGCTCGACGATCTGATCGTAGATTCCCAATTCCTTCGCGGTCTTGGGTGCAATGAGCGCGGCGTTGTCCCAGGTGATCTTCGAAATCGGATCGGGAGCTTCCTGAAGCCAGGCGTTGTCGATCCAGCGGCCGTCGTAAACCGAGGCGCTGGTGGCGAAAATCAGTTCCAGCGATTGCGCACTCGGCACAGCCGGGGCGGAAGCCGAAGCAGCAGCCGCAGGAGCTGGAGTGGCGGCGGCGTAGGTGGAACCAGCGAAGAAACCATCGCGCAGCAGTTTCTTCCAAGAGGCATCCCCTTCCCCACCGAGGGCGGCAAAAGTGGCGCGGACGGCGGTGTAGGCTGGGGACGGAGCTGCTTTTTCGCCTTCGCCGTTGAGGAGCTTGCCATCTGCGGAGAGCAGGGCGAGCAGGAGTTCCAATTCGGACACGCAATCCTGATAAAGCGGCAGGATCATCGGCTGGACCACCGTGTAGGTGCCGCGGGCACTGCGGGCATCCGACCAGGATTCGAGATAATGAGCACCCGGAATGTGCCAGGTCGAGGCATGGGCCGTGGCATCCGTGCGCTCGCCGAGGTGGATGCTGGTTTTGAGCTTGGCGTAGGCTTCGGCAAAATTGAGATCGGCCGGAGCGTCGTAGATCGGATTGGACGGCGTCAGGACGATCAGGGTCTCAACCGCGGCCGAGTTGATATCGGCGATGAGGTTTTCCAAACTGCCGAGGCCGGCGGTTTCGGTTTGGAGAACGAGAAGAGGCTTTCCTTCACCAACGCTGCCGAGCGCTTGGTTGATCGCAAAGGCAAGTTGTTGCACAGCGGCCGACTGGCGGGAGCCTGCAAGCACCAACGACTTGCCGCCGGAAGCCTTGAGGTCGGCGGCCATCACTTTGACCCATTCCAGATGCTTGGGATCGGTGATCGAACCGGCAGAAGCGGGTGCGGAGGCAACTCCCAGTTCGCGGGCGACGAGAGCGGCGATGCCCTCGACCTGGCTCGGGGAAACACGCAAACGGTGATCCGCCATGCCGCCTGTGAGGGTGTAGGCCGACTCCACCGCGTAGAGGCGATTCATCGAAGCGGCTTCGGGTTTGTTCGTGTAACCTTTGCCTTCCGGTTTGCGGCGATCAAAGAACGCGGTCACCGATCCCTGTGGATCCACTCCGGTGAAATCGCAATCCAGCGAGAGGATGCGATCTGCCTTGCTGAAATCCGCTGCCACTTTCACGCCCTTGCCGAGCGCTTGGGTGGAGGCACCGGTCAGAGCCTCGTATTGGTAGAACTTCGCGGCGGTGAACTTCGCCGAGAGTTCCTTGGTCAGGCGGGCGCGGGTCGGGCTGTCGTCGGCCCCGAAGAGGAAACCGATTTTCGCAGCCTTGTCGGCGGAGAGTGCGGCGATGGCAGCATCGAGGTCGGCGCGTTTGGCAGGCTGGCCGGACTTGAGAACCTTCCGGGAGCGGGAAGGAGAATAAAGATCGAGAATCGAGGCTTGGGCGAAGGCGTCCGTGCCGCCTGCATCCGGGTGGAGATTGTTGGGAGCCAGCTTGGTCGGGCGGCCTTCGAAAGTGGTCACGACCAGCGGTGTGGCACCTGCGGCACGCGGCATCGACGATGCATAATAAGTGGCTTTGCCAGGAATCACCCATTCCGGAGCCTTGGTGTACGGAACCAAGTAAGTTTCCGGGCGGCGGCAGGCAGCCAATCCGAATCCGGCAAGCGCCGTGGAAGCCCCCATCAATTTGAGGAACGAACGCCGGCTGGTTTCCGCCTCTTCCTCATTTGCGATGAACCCCGCACCTTGCGGAAACTCGCGGTCAAGCCACTCCCGAAAGGCAGGGGTATCTTCCAGCTGACCCGCACTGCGCCAGGAAACGGTGGTTTCGTCGGCGGGGACTTCGGGGTGATGCCAAATGCGCTTGCTCATGTTCGACTGCGGAGATTGGGGAAATGGAAATTCGGAAAAAATCAGGCGGGGCGGATCAATGGTGGCAGGTGGCGCAGGTTTCCTTGGGCTTCACCTTGAATTGCTCCTTGAGCTTCAAGCCGAGTTCCTCGGTGGTCTTCACGCCCAGAGCCTCGCCGTGCTTGGCGACGTAATCTTCCGCGTTGTAGTTGAAATTGTACACTTCCTCCAGCGGGCGGAGGTTCTTCTCCGGCGCGCGGTGGCAATCGAGGCACCAGCCCATCGAGTGGCTCTGGTCCTGATAAACCACCTCCATCTTGTTCACGTCGCCGTGGCAGGATTGGCACGAAATACCGCGGTTCACGTGCGCCGAGTGGTTGAAATACACGTAGTCCGGCGATTTGTGGATGCGCACCCACTCGATCGGCTTGCCGTCGTAACCCGCGAAGGCAGGGTCCATCGAGCGATGGAGCGGAGCAAGTTTCGGGCTCTCACGCTGGACGTGCTGGTGGCAGTTCCAACAGGTATTGCCGGTCGGCACGTTCGAATGGCCGGAAACATCGACGAAAGAGTGACAATAGCGGCAGTCCAGACCAAGCTGATCCACGTGGATCTTGTGCGAAAACGGGATCGGCTGGGCCGGTTGATAGCCGACGGTGAGCGTCTTGGGCGTCGCGTAATAAGTGAAGGCGAGTGCCACCCCTGCCGCCGCGGATCCGGCGCAGACAGCGATTTTCAGTGGCAGCAGATTGGACCAGCGGGGAAAAATGTTTGCCATGGCAAGGGCGATGCAGTGCGGAGAGGGTGGTGCGGGTGAATTCAATCACCGGTTGGCACCGGCTGACAGTTGAAGGCCTTTTGGTGCGCGGGGAGGATGCAAACGAAAGCCCCCCTTGCAACGGAAAAAAGAAATTTTGCGGGAATTTATAAGACATTGAGAACCGTTCTCAACGCTGTCACGAGTTCGACCAATTCAGGCCGTTTTCCTGCCGCCATTTCCGATATTCGGCGAATTGTTCAGCCTTGGTCAGCTTCCGACGCGCCGGATCCTCGCTCAAAAAAGTCTCAAACGCCCCACCAGCAGAGGTTTCTGACGACGAAGGCGGAAGCTCCGCGCCCCGGGCCGACGATGACTGTTCGGCCAAACGCCGCTCGATCCGCAGCAAAGTCCGCGAAATTCCGGCCACCCAAAGCAAACCCAACAACCCCACCCCCAACAAGGCAGCGAGCAAAATCACACCCGTGGACGAGGTCAATTCCGGCATGGCCGCGAGTCTGATGACCCGGACCGGATTGGAAAGGCGAACAAACCCTTCGAATGAATCTCCAAACCGATTCGTCCCATCAGCCGCAATCGCCCATGATCCGGATGAATTCCAAACTGCTGATTCGTTTGTTTCTTTGCCTCCTGCTTCCCAGCAGCCTGCGGGCGTCTGACTCTCTGCCCGCCATTCCTCCATCGGACCGCGTGATCACCGT
>JALOTR010000498.1 GCA_025457805.1 Akkermansiaceae bacterium
AATCTAACAAATCTCACGGATCTTTTGTTGGAATCAACTGACTCTAATCAGTTCACTCAGTGGTTCTCAGTGGTTCAGTGGTTGAAATCGAACCTGATGCTCCAGCTCACCTCCATCACAAGCTCGCCAGGGTAGCGGGATTCGGGTTTTGCAGAATCTCAGAACGTCCACCCGCAGCCGATGGTGAAACCGAGGGCATCGATGCCGGGGTTGGGATCGGTCATTCCGAGGTTGGAATGGTGGATGAAGTAAAGTCCGCCGGAGAGGGACAGGTTTTCGAAGATCCGGTAACGGAGGCCGATCTGGGTGAGAATCCATATTCAATATTCCTCTTCCTCCTCCTGCCCCGGCACAGGCGGGATCACATCCTCGCGGGCGAGGAGGCGCGGGAGGTTGAGATCGTCGAGAAGATCGGAGGGCGTGTCCCGCACGATGGCGACGTAAGGAATGATGCGGTCGAGTTCGGCGATCGCACAATGGACCATGGAGGAAATGATATCGGAATCGAAACGTTCCCGCTCGAACAGATTCGTGATGCGGAAAACCAGCATCCCGCGATCGAGATCAAACTCGAAGCCACCGAGTGTGAGGGGTTTGTTGGCGCGGGCGAGAAGTTCGAGGGCTACGGGCAGATGCTCCTCATCGAGCGGCATGAGCGATTCCGTGACGATGCTCAGCGCATTGAGCTGCGGGTATGCTTGGGCGATGAGATCGACGCGGGTGTGGTGGGCCTCGAAACCCGCGCGCAACACGTCGCGGCCTTCCACGAGTTCGCAATGCCAGCCATTGGCCCCGAAAGTTTCCTCCACAGTGAGAATCTGGCGTGAGTGGGTGCGCATGCGGCGACTATGGAATCCCTCTGCGGCGATGGACAATGATTTTCCCGTTCCCTCAATGCCGTCCTGCCCGGCCGAGCACTGCCTTGACAAGCAAGTCCCGCCGATCGGCCCGCACCGGGCGCAGCGAGAGGTGGATGCCGGAGGTTTTCGCGGCATCGTGGTGGAGGGTGAGAAGCGTGTTTGCGGGATTGGCCTCCGCGGAGTTGATTTCCTGCCAAACCACCAGGCGCATGCCATCGGCAGGTCGGAAAAACGGGAAAATCTCCACGCCGAGCGGTGTGAGAATGAGGTAGGCGTGGCGGGTGAGTTGGACGGCAAGTTTCAGCGACAAAAGCGCCAAGGCCGCTGGCAAGGCCGCCCAGGCAGGATGAGGCAGTTGCGGGTTGATGTCCCGATAGACCGAAGTGGCCAGCAAGGTGATCGCCACCGCCGCCAGCACGGCTGCTGCCACCCAGAAGATCACCGCCTGCCCGGAGCGGGTGAAACGAAGTTCTTTTTCCGGAGATTGGACTGCGCCCGCCATGAGGATTTAGACCGCCGATTCCGTCAACTCGATGACGGCGGCTTCCGCATCGCTGAGTTCCTTTTCAAACAGCTCCACGTCGAAACCCTTGGTTTCCAGCACGGTGGCGCTTTCGCTGGCACCGATCAGCGCCACCAACCGCTCCAGCCCGAAGAGCGATGCGCCGCCTTTGCAGCGGTGCAGTTCTTCCCTCAGAGTTCCGTAATCGCCCGCCTCGGCCATGGCCACCCAGCCGGTCATCAGTCGCCGGGTATCGTTGAAATAATCGAATGCCAGTTCCTTCAGGCCGGGCAAGTCGCCGTGGGCCATTTTCTTGAAGTAAACGGGATTCATGGGCTTCAAATCTTGATTCACTGTTTATCACTATAACCCATTGCACCCGGTTTGTCTGAAGTGAAAAATGACGTAATGTTCAGGCGATCAAGCGTCCCCGCCTTGGGCTGTGGCCGCCAACTCGGCCTGCAACTGGAGGGCAAGGTCCTCGCGGCCGGTGGCTTTCGCGAGGGCGATCCGCAACTCGTAAACTGCGGGGAGTTTGATTTCCTCACCGGACATGGCGCTGATCAATTCCGCGGCGGAGTCGTGATCGCCGATCGCCAGGGCCCCTTCCGCCTGAATGAGAAGGGAAGGCACCTCGCCTTGCAGGGGGGCCTTTTCGTAAACCGCCCAGCTCGCATGATCGGGGAGCCCGGAGGCCGAGGCATCGTCCACGCGATCGAGGAAAACCAGTTCATCCCCCTCCTTGCTGCGACGCCAGGTGTTGAGGCCGATCACGATGATCAGCCCGAGGATGGCGAACGAGGCCTCCATGAAAAACGGCGTCGTCATGATGCCAATCATCATGCTCAGCCATTCCGCCACCAGCCCGGTCATATAGCGTGAACCGATCAGCGCGCCGGAAACGGAAACCGAAATCACCACCAGGATCGCTACTCCCACGAGGATTTGGCGGGATCTGTTTTCTTCGGCCGTGCGCGTCATGACGGGAATCTACACAGAAACCTCTGCCAAACCCAACCTCTCATCGATAAAAAATACTACATAAAAGTTGATTATTTTTAAAATTTAATTACCGTCACTTCACCTTGTCCGGCTTTTTCAAAATCAAAGTTCTCCTGATCGGGGCGCTACTGGCGTCGCCACCGGTCGCCGCGTGGATGATCCGTGGATCCGACCAGAATGCGCGTGAGGCGATGGTCCAGCCCTTGGAGGTCGAATCCCCTGCCCCGGGACCGGTGCAGGCGGCGCCGGTGAAGGTGGCGGTGGAGGTGGTTTCCAAAGGGAGCGCGCCGCAGTGGGTTTACATCGAAGTGCCCGCCCAGGCAATTCCCGAGCCGGGCAGCCTGACCTTGGTGGCAGCGGCGGGATTGCTGCTTTTGCGCCGACGCCGGCCCGCGGCGCAGTGATCGGGAGTTGGGTTTGATTTTTTCGCTCTTGGCTCTTTCGCCTTCGCTCCCTACACCCCCGCCATGCGGCTTTTTGACACGCTGACCCGGACCGAACGCGAACTGCGCCCTATCGACGGCACGACCTTTCGTTTTTACTGCTGCGGACCGACCGTTTACGGGCCGGCGCACATTGGGAACTTCCGCACCTTCGTGCTTCAGGACGTGCTGCGGCGGACCCTCGAAACCGGCGGCACTCGCACGCTTCACGTCCGGAACATCACCGATGTGGATGACAAGACCATCCGGGATTCCCAAAAAGCGGGCAAGACGCTCACGGAGTTCACCGCTGGGTGGACGGAGAAGTTCCATGCCGATTGCGAAAAACTCGGTCTGCTGCCGCCTCACATCGAGCCGGGTGCGGTGGACCACATCCCGCAGCAAATCGCGATGATCGAGGCGCTGGTCGCCAAGGGGCATGCTTACGCTTCGGAGGATGGCTCGGTGTATTTCAAGATCTCGTCGTTTCCCGGTTATGGAAAACTCTCGCGCCTGGATGAACGCGAGCTGGATCTGGGAAAAACCCAGAACGCCCGCGCCAACTCCGATGAGTATGAAAAGGACAGCGTCTCGGATTTCGTGCTTTGGAAAGCGCGTCGCCCGGAAGATGGCGAAAACTTCTGGGCATCGCCTTGGGGCGAAGGAAGGCCCGGCTGGCATCTTGAATGCTCGGCGATGATCCAGGAATATCT
>JALOTR010000499.1 GCA_025457805.1 Akkermansiaceae bacterium
CCACCGCCACTGGAACGATCCGCGGCACCACGCCGCCGCCACCGCCGCCACCGGGTTCGGTGCTTGTCGAATATGTTCCGGGCAACGGCTGGGATGGAGCCTATCAGGGAACCTTTCGCATCACCAATCACAGCAGCGCCACCATCACCGGTTGGGAACTCGACTTCGATTTCACCGGCACAAGCATCACCTTTTTCAACGGCACTCTCTCCAAAACCGGATTCCGCCACACGCTCAAACCGGTTTCATGGCAGGCCACGGTCAGCCCCGGCCAGGCGTTCGACAATCTCGGGTTCCAAGCCTCCCCAAATCTGCCCGCCGCCATCCCGTCGAACTTCCACCTGCGCGTCACCTCCGCCACGGGCGTGGCTCCCCTTCAAATCACCAGTCCCGGGCTGCCGGAGACTGTTCCGGGGGAAACGTTCGCGGCCGTTCTAACGGTCGGTGGCGGCATAGGCCCCTACCGCTGGTCGTTTTCTCCCGCCGCAAATCCTCCGGCCGGCCTCACGCTCGGCGATGCCGGACAACTGGCAGGCGCGGTGAATGTACCGGGCATCCATCCGCTAACAGTCCGCGTCACCGACGCCCGCGGGGTTTCCACCGAGGCCAACCTGCTGCTCAAGGTGTTATCGCCCGATCTTTATGTCTTATGGAACCAACCGATCCAATGGCAGGGCCGGGATCCGTCTCCGCAAGCCGATCCCGATGCCGACGGGTTCGTGAACTTCATGGAATACGCGTTGGGCGGAGATCCGCTCACGCCAGATTCCGGAATCCAACCAACTGTTGAAATGCACAACGGCACGCTTGCGCTCCGCTTCCAGCGTGTTGCCGATCCCGCGCTGCTCTATCAAGTGCTGGCTGCGACAGATCCGGCTTCCGATCCGGCATCCTGGGACGTCATCTGGTCAAGCACCGGTGCCGCCAACGCCGCCGGCACCGTGACGGTTTCCGACCTTCCACCCATCCCTTCGCCCGTCCGCCGATTTTTGCGTCTTCGCGTCAGCCGTGCTGTTGGAGATTGAAATCCGAGTCTGCCATGAAACCCAACTTTCCCATCCTTTGCGCACTTGCTTCATGGCTGTGCGTCCTGCCCCTCGCAGGGCAATGGACGTCCGTGCCATCGGCGAACTTCTCGCAAATCCAGCCCTCGCAGTTTGCTGACCATGAATTGGAAGTTCCCTATTACCTGAGACACTTCGCGCAGGTCGCCAATGCGGTGGTGGAGAATCCTTTCACCGACGGCACCGGCACCTTGCTGCCACGGGGCTTCCTCAACATCAAGGTGAACCGCGAGCCGGTGGACAACAAACCTTACAACGCCCGCATCATGGAAATGCAGATGGCGCTGGCGTATTTCTACACCGCCAACCGGCCGTGGAATCCGTATTACAACCAAGCATCCGTGAAGGTGCGGCTCGAGGCGATGCTCCAGCGCTGGACTGAAATGCAGGCCCCCGACGGCAACACCTTCGCCGGCCTCTTTTCGGAATACAGCGCCAACAACTTCAGTCTCGCGCCCACCGGCTTTGGCGTGATGGCGGCCGCGCAGTCGCTCGACCTGATCCGGGACTCCGGCCTGGCGTTCGACGCGACGGTGATGGAAAGCTCACGCATTTCCCTGCGCAAGGCGCTGATGGCCTTGTTCACCCGTAGCGACATGCGCGGTGCCGCCACCCAATACAGCAACCAGTTCAGCGGCTCCTATCATGCAGCGCTGATCTATCTCGAAAACTGGCCGGATGCGGAGCTGGACACGAGGTTAATCCAGGCCGTCGCGGACGCTTCTTCCCAGGACCAGAGTCCCGCAGGTTATTTCCGAGAGGCCGGCGGTCCGGATTTCGGCTACTCGGACGTGCATGAGAGGAACCTGAACGTGGCGCTGCCGAGGCTTCGCAACCGCTCCGACCTGATGCCTTTCATCAACGCGGACGAGGACCAATGGACCCAGTGGCTGGCGGCCAACATGCCGCTCCAGCCGGACATCTCCACTCTCACCTACGTCATCAACGCTGGCATCAACACCCGCACCAGCACCGGCATCATCACGCCGGCGTCACGACCGCTCGCGGAGTTCACCCCGTTGTCACGCGCCTTTGCACTGACCTCCACCGAGTTTTCCGCAGCGACCGCCAGCCGCCGGACGCGGCTTCAATCGGAGTGGAACAACTGGGGCACGCTCAACACCAATAGCGGCTACAGCTACATTCCTGGCTTCGTGTTTGATGCGGTGCAGCCGCTCAACGTCTGGCATCCCAGCGCCGCCCAGCGCACGGATGCCATCAACCTGCTGCCCTATTTTGCGTCCTCGCGTTTCAACACTCTCCGCCACGACATCGGCGCACCCTTCACCGTCGCCCAACTACGACGCCCGTCGTACTACGCCGTTTTCAATACTGGCAGGATCATCGTCACCCGCCAGAACCATGGCCTCGGGACCTTATGGAACCCGGTCTATGGCAACGCGATCCAGCCAATCGCCGGAAGTGCCACGGCCGATTTCGGCACGTTCCGAACTGGCACATCCACACCCTACGAACAGGCCACCATCACCTCGACTCTCCGCGTCAACGGCTCCGCAGTGAGTCCGGTCAGCGGTGTGCAGAATCTATCCGATGGCGACTTCTCAGCCACTTACTCGCTCGCTGCCGGAGGCACCACATATGGCAGCAAGACGGTCACTTTCGGCGAAAATACGATTGCTGTGGCCATCACCCACACGGGAGCTTTCACGGAAACGCTGCCGCTGCTGCAACCGGCCGGTGCGACCATGACCACCGAGCCCACCCGTCTGGTCTTCGCCCGGGCGAACGGTTCCACCCTCACCCTGCGACTCACCAGTGCCGGAGCAATCTTCACCACCGCCGCTGCCGAGTCCGTGGTCACCGGACTTCAGCGCCGGCAGGTCACGATCAGTGCAGCGGGCAGCCTGACCTATGAACTCTCTTTGGCAGGAAATCCGCTCCAGGCCGACACCTTGGGCGCACCCTCGCTCGAGGCATACTCGCCCGCCACCGGAGCACCCGATCCCGGGGAGCAGGTCACCTTTGACTTGCCGATCCGGAATCTTCTCGGTGTGCCGACTAACAACCTGGTGGCCACGCTTCAAGCCAGCGGCGGCGTGACTCCCATCACCACCTCCCGCGCCTACGGGGCCATCGCCGGCGGCACCACCGCCAGCCAGCCGTTTTCCCTCACCGCAAACGGAAATTTCGGCGCCCCGCTGGTCATCACCCTCGCGCTTCAGGACGGATCCACCAACTACGGCACCATCAGTTACACCGCCCGCATCGGTGCGCTGAATACCGTGGGCAATTTCCTGGAGTCTTTCGATGGAGTTACCCCGCCCGCGTTGCCTGCGGGATGGACTTCCAGCGTTCCCAGCGGAACCGGAAGCGGATGGGTCACTTCCACCACCGCGCCTCACAGTGGTGCGCGGGCCGTTCACTCAAACCCGACTACATCAGTCTCCGAACAGCGACTGGACTCACCGTCGTTC
>JALOTR010000500.1 GCA_025457805.1 Akkermansiaceae bacterium
CTTCCTCGGCGATCTGGCGGTTGCCCGCTCGGCGCAGGCTGACGGAGAAAATCATGTCCACGTGCCTGCCCGCGACGACATCGAACGCCGCCTCGTCCCCGTCCCGGCTGTAAGCCAGAAGAAGATCTCTATCGCTGCGGGTGTCGGTCTCTGCCATGCGAATGATGGGGATAATCACTAATCTACACCCGCCAAGCGATGCAATCCGACACATTTTTCAGCGCGATTTTGTGATTTTCTCCTGTTTGGCCCAACGTGCGCAGGGTTTGGAATTCTGAAAAACACGGAAGCCTGCATTTCCATGAACGAAAGCCATGTCGGGTTTGGTATGGAACGTGAGTCGAGCCCATTCCGGTCGCATTGGATTGCTCTGCAATGCTCCAGAACCAGGCGTCGCACCTACCGAAGAACCCAACCCGTCATGACCCACTTGAATTCCCTATCAGCCATTTTGATTGCTGCTTCCTTGATGGTTTCCCGCGGATCAGCTGCGGAAGCCGGAAAACCGAACGTCCTCCTGATCTGCGTGGACGACTTGAAGCCCTTGCTCGGATGCTATGGAGATCCTCACGCAAAAACCCCCAACCTCGACAAGCTGGCCAAGCGGGCTGTGGTGATGGAATCCGCCTACTGCAACCAAGCGGTGTGTGCGCCTTCCCGGAACGCGCTCATGACCGGATTGAGGCCCCAGACTCTGGGAATCTATGATCTTGGCACCAATTTCCGCAAATCACGGCCCGACGCCGTGACGATGTCGCAGCATTTCCAAAAGCATGGCTATCGAACCGAGGCGATGGGAAAAATCTTCCACGTGGGACATGGTAATGGCGAAGATGCTGCCTCGTGGGATGTGCCGCATTTTTCTCCCTGGAAAGTGGGAAACTACAAGGCGCCGGAAAATCGCGCCACTTCAAAGAACAAAGGAGCCAAGGGCCCCGCCTATGAAAGCGCGGATGTTCCGGATGATGCCTACCCGGACGGATTCCTTGCCACCGAAGCGATCCGCAGACTGACCGAAGCGAAGAAGCGCAGCGACACTCCGTTTTTCATGGGACTTGGCTTTGCCAAACCGCACCTGCCTTTCTGTGCTCCCCAAAAATATTGGGACCTCTACGATCCAGCAAAATTGCCACTCGCCAAAGTGACCGAGCCACCCGTGGGAGCCCCCAGTTATGCGCCGCAGTTTGGTGGTGAGTTGCGCAGTTACTCCGGCATCCCCGCGAAAGGTGCCCTGCCGCCTGAATTGCAGCGCAAATTGGTCCATGGATACTATGCGGCCACCAGTTATATGGATGCTCAATTGGGTCGCGTATTGGACAAACTGGATGAGTTGAAACTCAGGGAAAACACCATCGTCGTCCTCTGGGGAGACCACGGCTGGCATCTGGGCGACCATGGCATGTGGTGCAAACATACCAACTACGAACAGGCTGCCCGCATCCCGCTTCTCATCGCGGCCCCCGGCATTGCAGCCGCCCGCACTCCCGCATTGGTGGAGACAGTGGACATCTATCAGACATTGAGTGACCTCGCGGGTCTGCCCATGCCGAATGGACTGGACGGAGTCAGCTTCGCCAAAGTCCTGCGCAATCCGGAACAGCGCGTTCGGGATTCGATCATCCACGTCTATCCCCGCAACAAACTGTTGGGCCGCGCCATCCGCACTTCACGCCACCGCATGGTCGAATGGAAAAACCCGGGAGCGGAGACATCCACTGCGGAATACGAACTCTACGACTATGAAACAGATCCGCTGGAAACCAAGAACCTCGCAGACTCACAGCCGGAAATTCTGGCATCGATGAAAGCCATCCTCGCAACCCATCCGGAAGCCAAACCTCAGATCAAGACCGCCACACAAAAACCCGCCGCACCTGCGGGCAAACCCAAGGCCGACCGCGGAGCCATGTTCGACAAACGGGATAAGAACAAAGACCTGAAGTTGACCCGCGACGAGTTTCTGGCAGGCCAGAAGGATAGCAAGGGAGCCCCGGCAAGGTTCATCCAATTCGATAAGGATCGGGACGGCTCACTCACCCGTGCTGAGTTCATTCATGCAGGGAAATGAAGCTTGTCCCTCCCTGATTTGTGCACAGTATCGACGTCGATAACTAATGACTGATCCTGATTCCAAACACATGCAGACACCATGAAATCCGATATTCCGTTTGATTCCAATTCTGTCACCCGCCGGCGTTTCCTGCGCGGCATTTCCGCAAGCGGTCTGATGCTCGCCACCCAGCGCGCGTCGGCGGAATCTTCTCCCATCGCCTCGCTGCGCGAACTTGCCGGTGGAAGCCCCCTGATGGGAAGCTCGGTCCAGACGCAATTCGACACCATCTACACTCCGGAGGAAATGAACATCCTCGCCACCCAGTTCGACAGCGTCACACCTGAGAACTGCATGAAGTGGCAGTTCCTTTGCCCCAAGGAAGGAGTTTATCGTTTCGAACCGGTCGATCGCCTGGTCGATTTCGCCACCAAGAACCGGCAAAGCATCGTCGGGCACACCTTGATCTTCAACCGGGATGGAAACTATCCGGCATGGCTCTTCAGGGATGGTGAAAAGGAAGCGGATGCCAAACTCGTTTGGAAACGCATCGAAGACCATGCCGGGAAACTCATGTCTCGCTATGCGGGACGCATCGACTCCTGGGATGTGCTCAATGAATTCATCGAAGTTCCTTCACCAGGATATCGTGTGACGGATCTCACCCGCGTGCTCGGGGCCGATTATCCGGTGCGGCTCTTCAAGATCGCTGCCGAGATCGACCCCAAGGCGAAGCTTGTTTACAATGACTTCTCTGTCGAGAAACCCGATCGACTCAAAGCCATCCTCGCATTCGTGCGCACGCTCCGTGACAAGGGATGCAAGGTCGATGTCGTGGGCAGCCAAAGCCACTTGGAACTCGACGATCATACATCGGAAAAGCTGGATAATATGATCAAACTCTTCGCGGCGGATGGATTCCGCTGTGCCCTGACTGAACTCGATGTCGATGTCATTTCGAGGGCGCAACATTGGAATCCGAAAACCCGTGAGCAGTCGATCAAGCAGAACCCTTATGTGGATGGCTGTCCACCCGAAGTCCTCGCCAAGCAGGCGGAGGTCTATCGCGAGATCATGGAAATCGTGAAGGCCAACGGCAAAAGCGTGGATCGGGTCACGGTCTGGGGAATCAGCGATCGTCACAGTTGGCTGAACAAATGGCCATGGACCCGGGTCAACCATGGTCTGCTCTTCGATCGCAACGCCAAGCCCAAACCGGCGTTTCATGCTGTGGCAGAGGTGTTGCGAAAAAAGTAAAGCCACTTCGGGTCGCTGGATGGTATTCGACTCCTGAAAACAACACGTAGGATATGCCGAACTCCACTTGCCCGCCCTCCGAAATCTCTGAAGTTTTCAGCCAGGAAAACGGAGGAAATAGTCGCCATGATCAAGCGGGTCGCCGGGCCCGGGAACATGACCGGACCACTGAAAAGTTCTGCAGTCTGTCA
>JALOTR010000501.1 GCA_025457805.1 Akkermansiaceae bacterium
GTCCGCGCCAGGCCTGTTCCGGGTGGTGGAAGAACTCGATGACCTGCTGCCGGCATGCAAAGAGGAAATGGCAACCCGGACCGCACTGGTGTAGCCGATGCCGATCAGAGGCTCGTGCTCGCGATGGGACGTTCTGGCATGGTCCGTGCTGAATTCTTCTTTCCACCACCCCTTGCCGCCATGATCAGCGTTTCTCCTCCCGCTCCCCTGGCCGCGCCCGCGCCTCCTGCCACGGGCGGTCCCGTCTTGCCCCGTGACTGCACCTTCGCCGAATCTGATTGGCGGGCGCTCCTACCTTTCTGGTATCCGGTCGCTTTCTCCCATGAGGTTGCGGATGCGCCATTCGCTGCGCGTTTGCTCGACGAACGCATCGTGCTCTATCGCACGTCGAACGGTGGGGTAAGCGCCGCGCGCGACCTTTGCCTGCACCGGGGCGCGCCCTTGAGCATGGGCACGGTCGAGGGGGACGTGCTGCGATGCAAGTATCATGGGTTTTGTTATGACTCCACCGGCAAATGCACCTTGATCCCGGCCCATCCTGGAGCAGCCATCCCGCCGAAATTGCATTTGAAGACGTATCCGGTGCGGGAGGCCTATGGTTTGGTTTGGTGCACGCTCGGGGATGGCAGTGCGCCTTTTCCGCGTTTCGAGGCTTGGGACGATCCAGATTACCTCCAGGTCCTGCCGGACGCGGTGGATATCCGCGCTGCGGCCGGCCGCCAGATGGAAGGATTTCTCGACGTTAGCCACTTCGCCTTCGTGCATACCGGGACCTTCGGCGAATCCACCAACCCGGTGGTGCCGTCCTATCCGGTCACTCCTACGGAAAACGGATTCGTCGCCGATTATGTGAGCACGGTCAGCAACTACCCGACGCACTTGAAACACCTGAACCCGCCCGGCTTCGAGTGGCGTCGTTTGTTCGAGGTCTTCCTTCCGTTTACCGCGCGCTTGACCGTGTTTTTCCCGAACGATGGCCAGCTCCATATCCTGAACGCGGTGTGCCCGATTTCGGCTCGGCGTTCTCGGGTCTTCGTGCCGATTTGCCGAAATTTCGACAAGGACGCTCCGTTGCAGGCCACGCTGGATTTCAACCATCAGGTGTTCGAGGAGGACAAAGAGGTGGTCGAGCAGCAGTATCCGGAGGACCTGCCCATCGATCTGCACGACGAGGTCCACATCCGGGCGGACCGCAGCTCGATTGTTTATCGTCAGCAACTCGGCGCGCTCGGCCTAGGACGCGGCTATACCACCTGAGCGATCATGGGGGCGACTTCACATCCCAAACAAATCGTGCAAGCGCAGTCGTGCAATGTGGTGGATTTCGCGAAGGGCGGTTTGAATTTCCTCCTCAGTTCCGGAGGCGATGCGGCGGCGGAAGGCCTCGAGGATACCGGCTTTGTCGGTGAGACGCACGCAGATGATGAAGGGAAAGCCGTGTTTGGCGCGGTAGCGGGTGTTGAGCTCTTGGAATTCGGCGAATTCGGCCGCACCGAGTCGGTCGAGGCCGACGCCGCTTTGTTCCTCGCGCGAGCAGTCGCTGAGTCCGCCAGCCATAGCGAGGCGACCGGCCAGATCCGGGTGGGCGCGAATCAAACGCAGTTGATCCTCCGGTGCAGCTCCTTCCACCGCCGCGCGCATCGCATCGATCAAGTGCCTAGGCGAGGCGAACGGCCGTTGGCCAGCCACCGCCGCAGGAACCCACGGCGAATCCTCATAGATTCCGCCCAAGCGCGCGATGAACTGCCCGCTTTCCAAGCTGTTGATTTCCGCAAGAGCCGAAGATTCCATCCTTCAATCTAATCCCGTTTTTCGACATGGCCACTCTCCATCACAGCCAATATGGCAAACACCGCGTGCGCGTGCTCAAGGTCTTCCGCGCTCCGGACGGATGGCAGGACGTGCGCGAGTTGACGGTCCGCGTGATGCTGACCCTTTCCGAAGATGCGTCGTTTTCCAGCGAGGACAACCATCTGGTTGTGCCGACCGATACAGTCCGGAATACGGTCAACTTCCTCGCCCATGATTCTCTCGGTGCCTGCCGCCATGCCTTCACCCGCGTGGTCGGCCGACACTTTCTCGCGACCTACGCGCATGTCGCTTCGGTGGACGTGGTGGTGGAGGAAAAATCATGGGATCGCTGGCGCGGGAAAGACGGCCCGCACCCGCATGTCTTCACCCACCAGGCCAATGGATCCCCCGAAACGTATGGTGTTTTTTCCCGCGAGGGCGGCGAATCATTGGCCAGTGGACTCCGCGATCACCTCATCCTCAAATCAACCGCGTCGTCGTTCACCGGTTACCACCAGTGCCCGCTCACCACGTTGCCGCCGGCTGAGGACCGCATCCTCGCCACGCGCCTGAGCGGGCGTTGGACTTTCGCCGATGGCCTCGGTGAAGATGCCCTCGCTAGTGTGGATGAACGCGTGCTCGCGGCCATGATGGAGACCTTCGCCGGCACGCACAGCCCATCAGTGCAACGCACTCTGTTCTTGATGGGCGAGGCCGCCCTCGCGGCTGCACCGGAGATCGTGTCGGTGACCCTGCATCTGCCCAATGTGCATTATTTGGGATTGGATATGTCCAAACTCGGCCGCCCCGGGCAGAAGGATGTCTATTTGCCGACGGACGAACCACACGGGCAAATCGAGGCAACCATCACGCGGTGAGGTTATCCGGGCCGGCCAGCCGCCGCAGGCTTTCCGCGAGCAGGGCGGTCCCACGAGCGATGTCGTGGGGTGAGCTGAATTCGTCGGGTCGGTGGCTGTAGCCGCGGAAACAGGGAATGAAGATCATGGTCGTGGGCGCGACGCGGGCCATGAACAACGCATCATGGTAGGCCCGGCTGATCATACGGCGGTGGGTCAAGCCGAGCGCGCGGGCGGCGGATTCGATGGTGGCCACAAGACTGGCATCGCAGCGCGCCGGAGGGTCGCGCTGGATCCACTCCCAGGTCAACGGGGTTTGCCGCCGCGCTGCGATGGCGCGAGCGTTGGTTTCGAGTCGAACGAGGGCGCGGTCGCGGGCCTCCAGATCGGTATCACGGAAATCCACCAGCAGGCGGGCCTGGCAGGGAATGCTATTGATGGCACCGGGAAGGATTTCCAACACCCCGGTCGTGCCCACGGTATCCGGGCTCCCGCTCGAAGTGGCTGCCTCTTCCACGGCGAGGGCAATTTCGGCCGCTGCGAGCAAGGCGTCGCGGCGTTCGTTCATCAGCACGGCTCCGGCATGCCCGCCCCGACCCTCCAAACCGATGCGAATGGCAGCGGGTGCGGCGATGGACTCGACCACGCCGATGGCATCACCACTTTCATCAAGGATGGGTCCTTGTTCGATGTGCAATTCGACGAAGGCGGAATAGGCACCCTCGGATAGGGCGACCGAGGCGAGCGAACCCGAGCATCCGGCTTCCCGACGCCATGATTCAAGGTCGCGCCCGTCGGGATCGCGCAAGGCGCTGGCTTGTTCGATGGTCATGGCCCGGCCGAGCAG
>JALOTR010000502.1 GCA_025457805.1 Akkermansiaceae bacterium
TGGAAAACCGCTTCGTCGGCATGAAATCACGGGGCGTGTATGAAACTCCCGGCGGCACGATTCTGTTAGCCGCCCACCGCGATCTCGAAACACTGGTGGTCGATCGCGAGGCCATGCACATCCGCGATTCGCTCATCCCGAAATACGCACAACTCGTTTACAACGGTTTCTGGTTCGCCCCCGAGCGCGAGGCCATCCAAGCGCTCGTCACGGAAACCCAAAAAACCGTCTCTGGCGAAGTCCGCCTCAAGCTCTACAAAGGCAATGTCATGCAAGCCGGCCGCCGCTCGCCGCACAGCATGTATTCCGAAGCCGTCGCCACCATGGAAGGCGGTCAGGAAGAAGCCTACAACCAGGACGACGCCACCGGCTTCATCGCCCTCAACGCCCTGCGCCTCAAAGCCAGCGCAAGGCAGGCAAAATAAGGAGAATGGACGTCTCGTCCATTCCCAGCCGCACCCGGTTCCCCCGGCTGTGGCTTTTCTTTCTTATAAAAACTCCCACCTCGCCGCCCAAACCTCGCCACAGAAAATCCTCGCAAAATCAGCCCGTTGCGCCAACTTCATCACAAGATAAATAAACGATTCGGGCCACCGCATGCCGGTGATGTGCAGCCCGGAAGAACTGCTGACCGAAGATGAAGCTAGCTGACAATCCACCCCGAGTGATTGACGAGGTGATTCACGAAGTCCGCGCGATCAAGCGCGCGATCTCCGAGCGCCACGGCAACGACATAGACCGATTGCTGGATGCCCTTATCCTCCAAGAACGATCCGCTGAACCCGGCAAGGGAGGGAAGGGGGGGACCGGGCAAACCCCTACTCGCTGCGAGCCCCGAGTCGAAGGTTGAGGGTGAAGGCAAGCCCATCAGGATCCATTCCGAAATCGAAAAGACGACAGCAGCCAATGGGCAAACAATGGCTGTGGGACTGAAGTCCCGGACTTACTCGTTTGAAGTGGTGAACGGTTACCATCGTTTCACCGTAATCCCCGAGGATCCCAAAGATAAGGTATTTGCGATAACGGCAACACCATCCATGGAGGAAGCCGTCTTGAAGTTTGTGGATACCCTCTACGATTTGGCCGATTAACAACTGATCGAGAAGAATGCCATGTGGATCAGCCGCGAAGAATATTTGAAGAAGATCAACTTCATGAGACGCTTGATCCATGGCTTCATGGGTTTTGGCCTGTTGCTTCCGGTTGCTGGAATCGTGGCGCTCCTTTCGGGCGTGATTCAGCCTGGTGATGGAAAAGGAAGTGCCACCAAAACTGAGGTGATCCTCATTCTGGCTGCGGCTTGCGGGTTGGTTCTCTTCATGTGGAAGCTTGCCTTGGGCACTTTGAATTGGATCGTAAAAGGACAGATGGCACTGCTATTCGGCACCAACCAAGCAGAAGCTCCGGAATGCGATTCCAAGAGTCCATAAAGCTGCAGCTTTGACCCTCGATTGGCTGCATTCTTGCCCACCCCGCCCAGCGATTCCGAATTCCTCAGTTCCCCCAGTGGTTCCCAGTGTTTCAGTGGTTCCCAAGCGTCCCCAATCATTCCCCGCTCCTTCGATACTGTCCCTCCCGGTCCCAAGCCCCGCCGGAACTTCCAATCGACAAATCCCCTCGATTTCAGAAGTATCCGCCCTGTCACCGCCATGGATTCCAAACCTTCATTCCAAGTTTCCCGCCGTTCCTTCATTCGCCGCGCTTCTGCGGCAGCCGCTGCCACGGGCTTGCCGTTGTGGTTTGTGGAACAGGAAATCGCCCGCGCGGCGGAACCTGCCGCCACCGTCAAGTCTCCCAACGAGCGCCCGCTCATCGCCTTGATCGGCTGCGGCGGGATGGGCACGGGCGATGCCAGGGACTCTCTGCGCTTCGCCGATGTGGTCGCCGTTTGCGATGTGGACCAGAACCATGTCGACCGCGCGGTGAAAAATTTCACCAAGGATGGCAAGGTGCCGGAAGCATTTACGGATTTCCGGAAATTGCTGGAGCGGAGCGATATCCACGCCGTGATCAACGGCACGCCCGACCACTGGCACAGCCTCATCAACATCGGCGCGGCCAAGGCGAAAAAGGACATTTACTCGGAAAAACCGCTCACCCTCACCATCGATGAAGGCAAGCAGGTCGTCAAAGCGGTGCGGGAAAACAAGGTGGTCCTCCAAACCGGCACCCAGCAGCGCAGCAGCCAGCGTTTCCGCATGGCCTGCGAACTGGTGAGAAACGGCCGCATCGGCAAACTCAAGGAAGTGAATGTCTGGCTGCCCGCCGGTCTTCGTGGTGGCCCGTTTTCCGCCAAGCCCGTGCCCGGCCATCTCAACTGGGACTATTGGCAGGGACCGGCGGAGGCGCACGAATACATGCCCGAGCGCTGCCACACCACCTTCCGCAATTGGTTCGACTACTCCGGCGGCACCATGACCGATTGGGGCGCGCACCACATGGACATCGGCTACTGGGCTGTCGGCCTGCCTGCGCCCATCCACATCGAAAGCAAGGCCCTCGCCACTCCCATCCCCGGCGGATACACGACTTTCAGCGAGTATGAAGTGAAGTTCACTTACGAAAACGGCATCGTCTTCAACGTCCGCACCACAGCCGACGACAGCCCCTTTGGCGCAGTCATCAATCCCGCCGGTCAGCGCAATGGCATTCGCTTCGAGGGCACGGACGGCTGGATCTGGGTGAACCGCGATAAAATCGAGGCCAACGACCGCGAACTCATCGCAAAGCCACTGCCCGACGACGCCCAGCGCCTCTATTTCAGCAACGACCACAAGGGCAACTTCTTCGAGTGCATGCGCACCCGCAAGGATCCCATCTGCGATGTCGAAGTCGGCCACCGCTCCGCCTCCGTCTGTCACCTGGGTGCCATCTCGCTGCGCACCGGGAAAAAACTCCAGTGGGACCCGGAAAAAGAGCTTTTCACCGGCGAGCACGCCGCAGAGGCCAACAGCCACGTCGCCCGCGAAATGCGCAAGCCCTACGACTACAGCTTCGTTTCCTGAGTCTGCCGGAATCGGGAGTATCCGCAAACCCGGTCGCCGCCATGAACTTCGATCGCCTGGCTCCTTGCTACCGGGCGCTCGAATTCCTGGCCGCCGGAAACCAACTCCAGCGCTGCCGCACCGCCTTCCTCGATTCCATCCCCGCACCCCGCCGCGTGCTCATCGCAGGGGAGGGGAATGGACGATTTCTCGGAGAAATAGCCCGCCGCTTTCCATACGCCGCCATCACCGTGGTCGATTCCAGCCGCACCATGCTCGACCTCGCGAAATCCCGCGTTTCGAAATCGGGAGCTGCCGCCTCCCGAATCGAATTCGTCCACGCCGATCTCCGCGACTGGACTCCCGCCGAATCGGGAAACTTCGACCTCATCGTCACCCACTTCTTCCTCGATTGTTTTCCACCGGATCGGCTCGCCAAGGTCGTCGCCCGACTGTCCGAACTCGCCGCTCCCACTGCCACCTGGCTGCTTGCGGATTTCCAAAGCA
>JALOTR010000503.1 GCA_025457805.1 Akkermansiaceae bacterium
TCATTTTTTGGTTCATTTTCATAGGTTTATTTATGTATCGGTTTTTATGATTGGGGCAAAGCGCCCCGGTTATGATGACCGCTTCCGGAAAAAAACAGTTGCGGTCTGGGAAAGCCTACTCCCCGCCCACAGGGGTGCAAGGAGGAAAATGAAACAAGCCGGGAAATCTTCGCGTATGGCGCGGCCTTTGTTTCGGAAATCCTTACCAAGTCACGCGGG
Organism: Akkermansiaceae bacterium; assembly: GCA_025457805.1. Lineage (GTDB taxonomy): Bacteria > Verrucomicrobiota > Verrucomicrobiia > Verrucomicrobiales > Akkermansiaceae > Luteolibacter. The sequence goes on from JALOTR010000503.1 coordinate 220, forward strand.
CACCGAACACACCGGTCAGACCGGCCTCGTTCTGGCCGGAACCGTGGTTGCGGTAGTCCTCGTCCGAGATGTTTTCCACACCGCAGTTGAGGTCGAGGTGCTCGTTCACCTGCCATCCGGCGCGCAGTGAGGCTACGACGTATCCGGGAGTGCCACCGGTGGGGATGCGCTGGTCATCCGCCGCTTGATCTGCGGCGGTGATGCGGTCTTCTTCCGTGGCGGCGAGGATGCGGCCTTCGATCCAATACTTCGATGAAGGCGCGGTCCAACGGAGGGCGAGTGATCCAGTGAGTGGCAGCAAGCGGTTGATGGGCTTGTCCTTGACGGTCCCGCCGACCAGGAAATCCGGGCCTTCTACCCTGCCATCCTGCCACGCGGTAAATCCGGTAAGCGTCCATTGCGGATGAAATCTCCAGAGTCCTTCCAACTCGACTCCATACACATAGGCATCGGAAGCATTGGTTGAAAACGTCGAAGAATCCGTCGGAGAAAATGGAACGGCGGTGATCAGGTCACTGACATCGGTGTAGAAAACCGATGCACCAAAGACCGTCGTCTCGGTGGTGTGGCGGGTGCCGATTTCGTAGGTGAGATATTCTTCCGGATCCACATTCACGGAACCATAGGCTGGATTTCCCGATTTGGAGGTGAGATTGCCGCTGAGGTCATCGAGATTCGGAGCCCGGAAGGCTTGGGAAATGCCACCGTAAACGCTCCAACTGTCGTCGAGGCGATACAGAGCCCGCAAGGATCCGACGGTGGAATCCCATTCCTTCGATTCATCCGTCTTGGTCACACCTGCGGAATCCGTAAAGCGGCCCAGATTGGCTTCCGCATAAGTGTAGCGGGCACCGGTGGTGATTTCCAATGCCTCGCTGGGCTTCCAGACGTATTGGGCAAAAGCGCCGAGCAGATCATACTCCGAGTCATCTGCAAGCGGCAGGCTTTCCTTGAACGAGGTTCCGGCAGCATTGTTGCGCGAACCGGAAGTATCCACGTTGTCATGATAGTAATCGAAACCATATACCAAGGTGCCAGGTCCGATTTCCGATTCCAACGAAAGGTCGATACCGGTGGTTTCGAGATCCACATTGGAGCGGCGGATGCTGTCTTCCGCGGGTTGGCGATCCTGGAATTCTGAATCGTCCACGGTTTGATACGAGAGAGTGGCGTTCCAACGCTGGATGAAGGAGGATTTTTCCGGATTCTCCCCAGCATAGCGAAGATAGGTGAGCGAGCGCTCCTGATCATAGTCGTTGGCCGTCCACTTGCCGGGGGCAGCGACGTGCCCCTCATGTTGCCAGCCGGGATTGTTGAGGGTGCGGTGCCAACGTGAAATCGAATCCTGATTCACATACTGGTGCGCCAGCGTGATGGTGGAGTCCGGTGTGACCGCCCAATCGAAGCGGAAATCCAGATTTTCCTCCGGATATCCGGTGCCCTTCATGCGTCCGACTCCGGAATCCTCGATATCACCAAAGTCCTTCGCGGAGAGGCCGAGCCAAACGCCGAATTTCCCGCCGATCCCGGCTTCGGTTTCCAGTCGCCCGATGTGGCTGCCCTGGCCATTCGCCCGATATTCGTAAAGTGCCGACCCGCCGGCATAGGCTTCGCCTGCGGGACGGTTGCGGAAGTCGGATGACTTGGTGAAGGCATTCAAAGTGCCACCTGCCGCATCCGATCCATACAGCACGGAGCCCTGGCTTTTGATGAGTTCGATGTGATCGATGGCAAGTGAATCGACCGTGTTCCAATACTGCACCGGACCACCGCGGAACGTGGAGTTGTTGAGTCTCACACCGTCCACGAGGAGGAGGTTTTGGCGGCCAGTGAATCCACGGATGAAGGGCGAACCATGGCCGTGGGTGGTCTTTTGCACGAGCACCCCTGGAGTGTATTGCAGCGCATCAGGAAGAGTGCGGCGGTTGTTTTCCCGAATGAAGTCGGAATCGATGACATCCACGGTGTAGGGCACGTCAGCGACCGAGTCGGAAGTGCGGGTGGCGGTGACAATCAGCGGATCGAGAAAATCCTGGGAAAATGCGGGGGCGGAGGAAAGCAGCAGCAGGAGGAAGGTTTTGGATTTCATGAAGTGACGGGGCCAAAACGCACGAAGGTGGATTTTCTTGGAAAAATTTCAGCGGGAATCGCGCTTCCGGAATCCGTCGAGAGTTTTAAACTCTTTGTCCGTCACCGGGTAAGGGCCGGCGAACTCGATGGCCCGGCGTTGTCCTGTCCGATCCCTGCAAGCGAAGGCCTGCCTGCGGTCGAGATAATAGAGGATGAAATAGTTCCGCCCGCGGTTGGACGTTTCCGCGAGAAAATCCGGAGTGCCCTTGCGATCAAGGAAAACTCCGAGATCCGGGTAGAGCTTCGAAAGGGAGGTGAGCCGGTAGTATCCGAAACTGGGCGGCTCTTTGCGCACCCACATCATCTGGTTGCGGGCCATCGACGAGGCACTGCCTGGAAGCCCGGATTCTTCGAATCCCGCACAGCCCCCTAACAGAAATCCCGCAGCGGTGACTGCGGACCTGAGTGTATTCTTTTTGATGACCATCCAATCCATTCTCACTCCGATACGGCAGGGGCTTTCATTCTGTATCGGGCGCGATCATTTGCGATGATCGCCTCGATGTCTCGCGTGTTGGGACGATTTCCTTCCGAGTCCACGAAAAACGCCGTTTCCATGGGCACGAGGAATTCCACTGCGGAATTGATCCCGACGAGATTGCCATAAGCATCCACCACCGGTCCGCCGCTGTCGCCCGGTTGCAAGGGGATGTCGATCTTGAATCTGCGCACGCCGGAAAAGCCGCCTTCCGGAGGGATGGAGGTTCCAAGTCTGCCCCAGCCGGATTTGAGGCCGGTGGCAATGCCTCCGTGGATGACGGCGGAGCCTGCTGGCAGCCAGCGGTCGGGTGGAGTCCAGCGATAGAAATAAGGCGTCATCGCAGGCACATGCAGCAGCGCCAGATCCGCGCGCTCGGAGCGCCAAACAACCCTCGCCCGCAAAGGCATCAGGCGTCCGCCCTTTCCAAAAAGCAGGAACACATTCCGCCCGGACATTCTGGCGAGCACGTGGTCGGCAGTGAGGAAATAGCCATCCGGCGTGATCGGCGTGGCGGAGCCGCCATCCGCGTCGCCCGGTGCATTGGCAATCGCGAAACCACCGCGCACCCAGGAACCCAGCTCCTTGCGATCCGTCACCACGACGGCACTCACCCGTTGCGCGACCAAGCGCCTCGCTTCGGGGCCGGGAACTTTCGGG
>JALOTR010000504.1 GCA_025457805.1 Akkermansiaceae bacterium
CTTCGCCGCCATGTGCCAGCCGATGATCGGCCACCGTGGCAGCGAGTTCGAGGCCCTCTATGCCTCCACCCAACCGGTTCTCCAGGAACTCGGCGGCACCACCCGTCCGTTTTTCCTGTCCACCTCCTCCGCCTGGGGCGTGATGGAAGCGGCGCTCAAGAATCTCTGCGGGAAAAAAGTCCTCACCCTCTGCTGTGGAGCCTTTTCCGACAAGTGGTTCAGCGTGGCCAAGAGCATGGGCCTGCAAGCCGACAAGGTCCAAGTCGAGTGGGGCGAAGCCATCTCGCCGGAAGCCGTTCGCGCCAAGCTGGAAGAAGGTGGCTTCGATCTCGTCACTCTCATTCACAATGAAACCTCCACCGGCGTGATGAATGACGTCGCAGGCATTGCCAAGGTCGTGAAATCCTTCCCCGGCGTGCTCTTCGTGGTGGATGCGGTTTCCTCCTTCTCCGCCGTGCCCATCGGCATGGATGCGCTTGGCATCGACGTGCTGCTCGCCGGTGTCCAGAAGGCCCTCGCACTGCCTCCGGGACTTACCATCTTCTCCTGCTCGGAAGCCGCCCTCGAGCGCGCCGCCACCATGCCGAACCGCGGTTATTATTTCGACTTCGTGGACTTCGCCAAAAATGCCGCAGTCAACAACACGCCGTCCACTCCGGCGATTTCACTTATCTTCGGCCTGCAACACATCCTCGGTGTGATCGCTGCAGAAGGCGTGGAAAACCGCTACGCCCGCCACAAGGCCAACAACGCACTCATCCACGAGTGGGGTGCCCGCCACGGCTTCAAAAACTTCGCACCCGAGGGCAATCAATCGGTTTCCCTCACTTGCTTCCACACCCCGGAAGGTTTCGATCAGTCCGCCTTCATCAAGACGCTCAAGTCCAAACACGGCTTCGTCATCAACGGCGGCTACGGCAAGATCAAAGGCCTCACCTTCCGCATCTCCAACATGGGCAACGAAACCGAAGCCACGATGAAAGAACTCATCACGGCGATGGATGATGTCCTTGGCTGACACCACGCAGCGTGCTCAATCCGCGAGCGAGGCGTAAGAGTGGGGAGTGAAGGAACCACAGATTTCGCAGATTTCTCAGATTTGAATGAATTGAAACACATCTAACAAATCCGTGAAATCTGAGTAATCTGTGATTCACTGATGAACTTCAGATGCAGCGTCGATTTTAAGATCACGCAGCCCAACTCTTCCTCAGTTCCATCAGTCGTTCTCAGTGTTTCAGTGGTTCATCCTCAACTACCGGAATAACATCTCACCACTCTAGGCGTGATGCCCGTGAAGATTTCCCAACTGATGGTTCCCGCTTTGGTGGCGACTTCATCGACAGGGATGTTCGCACCGAACATTTCCACTTCATCTCCTGCCTGGACCTCCCCTGCCCCGCTGACGTCGGCCATGATTTGATCCATGGTAACACGGCCGAGGATGGGACAGCGGGTTCCATTCAACCAGATCTCCGCCCCTTGGCCGGAGACGTGGCGTGGGTAGCCATCGCCATAACCGATGCCAATCGTAGCCACGCGGGTCGACCGGGTGGTGACGAATTGCCTGCCATAGGACACACCATGCCCTGCAGGAAGCGTGCGGACCAGAGTGACGCGCGATTTCAAAGTCATCACGTTTTTCAATGACGATTGGTGGCCCGGCATCGGGGAAACCCCATAGAGCATCAGTCCCGGGCGAGCCAGATTGCAGAGGCCGCGATCATAACCGAGAAGCCCCGCGCTGTTGAGCAGGTGGCGCCACTTGAATCGGGATTCTCCACCGATGGATTGGAGGATGTCATGATACGTTGCGATCTGTGCCTTGGTGAAGACTTCATCCTCGTCCGCCGAAGGCAAATGAGAGCCGATGCCATCGATTTCGAGATGCTCCCACTTTTCGAGTTCCGGCATGATTGACGGAATTTCAGCCAGCAAAAAACCACCACGCCCCATGCCGGTATCCACGGCAAGATGAACTTTGAGGCGCTTGCCAGCGGTCGCGGCAAGGGCATTGAAATGGGCGGCTTCATCAAGCGTCGAAAGACAGGGCGTCCACTCGCGCGCCACGATTTCCTCGCGCTCGCCGTGCCAGGTCGCACCTAACAGATAGACCGGAGTTTCCACGCCTGCATTGCGGATGCGGCGGGCCTCCCCCACATTCGCAACTCCGAAAAAGGCGATGTCTTCCGCTTGCAGGAAACGGGCGATTTCCTCCAATCCATGGCCATAAGCACCGGCCTTCACCACCACCATCAAGTCTGCAACACTGGACTTGCGGGCGACTGCAAGATTGTGCTTCAAGGCGGCAAGATCCACCTCCGCCCAAGCGCGCGGCGGGGAGACGGGAAAGGATTCGTTCACCCCGCAAAACTAGGCATCCCCGCCGGGCTGGCAAGACTCCCGGCAGGCATCCGCAAAATTCGGGCAGGCCAGGTTCGGGCAGGCAGCTCGCGACAATTCTTGTGACGGCCGTCACGTGGATTGTCGCGAGCTGCCATTGCGCTTGCCCCGGGTGGCTGGGATGGCTTGGCTGGCGGGGATGAGAGGGTTTTGTTGCGCGCGGGTGGTTCTGGCGATGTGGATCGCCGGGAAGGCAGCTTGTGCGGCAATTCCGGCGGGCGCGCTGCCGCTAGAAATGATTTCCGCACCTGCCTTGTCCGCCGATGGCCAACGCATCGCCTTCGAGTGGGCGCAGGATCTCTGGGTGGCATCTTCCGCAGGCGGCGAAGCCAAACGCATCGTCGCGGATCCGGCGCGTGATGCCTATCCGCGATTCACTCCGGATGGGAAACGCATTGTGTTTTCATCGGACCGCTCCGGTTCGCTGCAAATCTATTCGATGCCAGTCGATGGCGGAGAAACCATCCGCCACACGTTTCACACGGAGGGCAATGAATTGGAATGCCTCTCGCCCGATGGCACGCAAGCCATCGTCCGCGGATTGCGCGAGCGGCATGGATACCGCTCCACGCGATTGATGTTTGTGGATCTTGTAACACCTCGACGCGAGCGGCGTGTGTTCGATGCAAGCGCCCACTCGGCCGCATGGTCGCCCGATGGAAAGAGCATGCTGTTTTGCCGTGGAGGAGAGCAACTCTATCGAAAAGGTTACCAAGGATCCCGTGCATCCCAAATCTGGAGATATGATCTCCACAGCGCTCAATTCACATCGCTGGTCCAAACGGACACCGAATCCCGCTCACCACTGTGGCTGCCGGATGGAAGTGGTTTTTATTATGTATCCCACAAGTCCGGTGTGGGAAATCTGCATCGCTTGAAATTCGGCGAAAAGGATGTCCCGCTCACTGTTTACAAAGAAGATGGCATCATCACTTGAGAAATGTCAGTTTTGCTTTAGCAATATTCCAAAACATCTTATTATTGCCATCGGCCTTAAGGTGAGAATTTTGTACGCAATTTGCTTGGGTGTTTAGAATAACGCTATGTTTCATTTGCTTGATATCATTGGTACG
>JALOTR010000505.1 GCA_025457805.1 Akkermansiaceae bacterium
GGTTGCTGGAATCATTGCGCTCGGAGGATCCCCGCGCGCTCAAGACATTCGCGAGTGAATGGACCCACGGCGACTATGCTGCGGCTGCCGATTGGGTGAACTCGCTTCCGAAAGGTCCCAAGCGGGACGCGGCGCTTGAAGGCTTCATTCCCGCGGCTGCGGCCATCGACGGAGCCACCGCCATGGACTGGGCGCTGACCATCTCCGACCCTCTGACGCGCAACATCATTTACAACGAAGCCCACGTAAAATGGCAGCAAAACGATCCAGCCCAAGCTAACGCCTATCGCAAAACCAAGCCGCTCGACAGGGAAGCCGTGATGGCAGCGAGCAAACCGCAAAATCCATCCAAGTGATGGGATTGTTGATTGATGATTTCCGATTGCCGATTCGGGCTAGTCTTCAATCGGCAATCGAAAATCTACAATCTCCAATCTTCTATTTCTCCACCATCGGTGGCGGGAAGGGTTGATCGGAGATGATCCAATCTTCGTTTTTATCGGTGAAAGTTTTGAGCGCCCAATCGCTGGGAAGAAGCACCACCAGCCACCCGTTGGAATCACGGGCAAGCGATGCGCCGAGTGAAAGCGAGGGACGCGCTTCCGGGCAGAGTGGATCGCCCTCCTTGGGCTTGAGCCAGCGGGCGAGGTTCCAGCTTGCTTGCTCGATGCGGGTTTCTGCGGCGTATTCGCCTTCGAGGCGATATTGCAGCACTTCAAATTGCAAGGGACCCACCGCACCTAACAATGGCACCTGCGTCGGGCCGGCATCGAGCAATTGAAACTCACTGGCCACGCCTTCCTTGAGCAACTGCTGCAGTCCATCGCGGAAGCGTTTGTATTTCGCCGTGCTCTTGTTGTGCAGATAGGAAAAACATTCCGGCGCGAATCGCGGGATCTCATGAAACACCACGCCGTTTCTCGATGCGAGGGTATCACCAATCAGCAAATCATAATTTCCCACCAAACCCACGACATCGCCGGCGAAGGCATCGTCCACGGTCTCGCGTTCGCGGGCAAACAGACGTTGTGAATTTCCCAAACGCATGCGGTCGCCACTGCGAGTGTTGAGCACATTCATGTCGCGCTCGAATTTCCCGGAAACAATCCGCACGAAGGCCACGCGGTCGCGGTGCTTGGGATTCATGTTCGCCTGGATCTTGAAAACGAATGCGGAGAATTCTTCCGATGCCGGATCGATCATGAAATCGCCGCTCTCCCGTGGCAGCGGCGGCGGGGCGAGTTCGAGGAAACGATCCAATAACAACTGCACGCCGAAGTTGTTGGCCGCACTGCCGAAGAACACCGGCGTGAGTTCGCCCGCCAGGACTTTCTCCACATCGAAGTCCGCACCCGCGCCTTCTAACAATTCCAATTCATCGCAGACTTGATTGTATGTCCCTTCATCGATGGCCGCCTTCACGCTGGGATCCTCGATGCCCGTCACCCGTTCCGGTGCGCGATAGGCACCATGCACGGTGCGCTCGAAAAGATGCACTTCCTTGTGCTCGCGATCATACACACCCTTGAATCGCGGACCATCGCCCAGCGGCCAGTTGAGCGGATAGGCATGAATGCCGAGCACGTTTTCCAGTTCATCTAACAAATCCAGCGATGGCCGCGCGGGTCGGTCCATCTTGTTCATGAAAGTGAAGATCGGCACGCCACGGCGGCGGCAGACTTCGAACAATTTCCGCGTCTGGCTCTCGATGCCCTTACCGGCATCCACCACCATCACGGCCGCATCCACGGCTGTGAGAACGCGATAGGTATCTTCCGAGAAATCCTTGTGCCCCGGCGTGTCCAGGATGTTGACCACGCAATCTTTGTATTCGAACTGCAGGACGGTGGAACTCACGGAAATCCCGCGTTGTTTTTCCAACTCCATCCAGTCCGAGGTGGTGGCGCGCTGGTTTTTCCGCGCGGTGACGCTGCCGGCCAGATTGAGCGCGCCGCCGTAGAGCAGGAATTTCTCCGTGAGCGTGGTCTTGCCGGCGTCCGGGTGGGAAATGATCGCAAAGGAACGGCGGCGCTTCACCTCACGCTGCAGCGCGGGCGAGGGAATGGTGTAAGGAGACACGGACATGGAAAAAGGGACCGCAGGGCTAAACGCGATGCCGGTGCGGATCAAGCCCGGATCCCCTGCCCCAGGCCTCAATGAGAATCGGCGGATGCCGAAGGAGGGAACCTCCAGCATCCGCCGACTTGGTTTCGGGGGGAGTGGTTGTGTCGGGATCCGCTCGATCGGGGGGAAATTTCGCGGCGACGGAGGAGGGTCTAGTCCCATTTCCGGCCATTGGCAACCCCGCGATTGCGTAAAATGAAATCGGCGGATGTTGAAGGGGGGAACCTCCAGCATCCGCCGACCCGTTTTTTGGGGGGATTGTTCTGCCACCGGCAAGCACTTGAATCGGGGGGGAGCGATGCTTGCGGCGACACCCAAGTAGTATCCCATTTTCGGCCATTTGAAATGACGTGATGGCGTATCATCCATTGGGATAACCCGGACATCCCTCTCGTGGGAAATTTCCGAAAACCCTCACAAAACAGGGCAAATCGCCCGAATTCACCCGATCATTCCGCCCGGAAATACGAATCGGCGGATGTGGAAGCGGGGAGACTTCTACATCCGCCGACTCTTTTCTGTCGGGGGGGTGAATTTGGGGGGTATCGGGGGGGCTGTGTGGGGGGGCTGGGGTGTCTGCCGGGCGCTCCGCCTCTTCCAACGGGGGGGAATGGAAAACGCGTTGCCCGGCACGGACACCACTTCAAAAGCATTCCGGATGCCAGTTTTCGCCTGTGACAAAGCTGCCATTTTTCCCATGCCCGGAAAATCAAGGGGACCGCCCCGGATTGCGGATTGCAAGGACTGGTGGCAGCTTGCAATTTTCCCCCGATGCGCGACGACACCCGCCACTGGATCCAGGCCGACCGCGCGCATTGTTGGCATCCCTTCACGCGGCAGGCGGATTGGTGCGCTGAGGATCATCATCCGGTGGTCCTCACCCACGGCAAAGGCCCGTGGTTGTGGGATTCCGAGGGCAGGCGCTACCTCGATGGAAACTCGTCGATCTGGACCAACATCCACGGCCACGCCCATCCCGTGATCTCGGCGGCGATCCGGGCGCAGTTGGAAAAAACCGCGCATGTTTCCTTCCTCGGTTTCACCCATCCGGCCGCCGTGGAACTCGCGGAACGGCTCTGCTCGTTTTTCCCGGCGGGCACTCTCGAACGGGTGTTTTTCTCCGATGACGGCTCCACCGCTGTGGAATGCGCCCTCAAAATGGCCGTGCAATTCCGCATGCAGACCGGCGAACCCCATCGCAAGGGCTTCATCGCCTTCGCGGATGGCTATCACGGCGATACCCTCGGCGCCGCCTCGCTCGGAGGCGTGGGGCGTTTTTTTGATCGATTCAAAGGCCCTGGCTACCCGGTGACCCATGTCCGGAGTCTGGAGGAAATGCGGTCGCAGACCTGCGCACCTGGTGCGATGAATCCGGCGTCCATCTCATCCTCGATGAAGTCATGACCGGCTTCGGGCGCACTGGCAGCATGTTCGCCTGCCAGCGGGAAAACGTAGTGCCGGATTTCCTCTGCCTCGCCAAGGGACTCACCGGCGGATCCCTGCCCATGGCCGCCACGCTGACCACCGGGCGAGTTTACGATGCGTTCCTCGGCGATGCCTCCCGCGCCTTCTACTATGGTCATAGTTACACCGCCAATCCGCTGGGTTGTGCTGCGGCGTTGGCCAGTCTGGATGTTTTCGATCAGGAAAAAACCCTCGCCTCGCTGCCCGCCAAAATCGAACACCTGCGCGCCGGGCTCGCCGCCCTGCAAGCCGCCCACCCCATCGTCCACGAGGTCCGCCAGTGCGGGTTCATCGCCGGCATCGAAGTCCGCCAGCCTGGCGGGGAAAAATTTCCACCCGCCCTCCGCATGGGCGAAGCCCTCTGCCACGCCGCCCGCGCCCACGGCCTGCTCACCCGCCCGATCCTCGATACCATCGTCCTCATGCCCCCGCTCTGCACCACGGCTGCGGAGCTCGACCACGCCTTCGCAGCCCTCGCCGCCGCATTTTCCGAAAATGAAGGCATTGACACCCGCCCCGCCAACGCGTAATCACTCGCCCCCGCGCCATGCGAATGGCGGAGTAGCCAAGTGGTAAGGCAATGGTTTGCAAAACCGTCATTCGAGGGTTCGATTCCCTCCTCCGCCTCCAGGCGTAAACTTCCCCCCAAGCAACCCGAGACTCGGCCCCGATTGCGTTGGCCTGTTTGGTTTTATCCTTCTTGAAACCTGCCCGAGCCCTGCGGCGGAATTCAAAACATGCTTGAAAAAATGGCTAAGCCAACTAGATATTCAGCATGTTCGAAGGTTCAGACCACATGATCTGCGGGAGTTCGCCAAGCGAGCCATCTCCAAGAATGTCTCACTTGGCAGCGCTCGGGCGAGCGATGCCACTTCAAGCAAGCCGCCGCCTCATCGGGGCGGCTTTTCTGTTTTTGGCATGGAGTTACGCATCTTCCGCCGAGGCAGACCTTCAGTCCACGCCCGTGGCAACTTTTTAAATCGAAGCACACATGACACTTACCTCTTCACCGAAACAAAGCCGCCATTGGACATTCACGAGATACGCTACGGGATTCGCTCTTTGTTGGCGGCTCATGTTGATCTGTCTGGCCGGCTCCAGC
>JALOTR010000015.1 GCA_025457805.1 Akkermansiaceae bacterium
GATGTCGATCTGCTGGTCCTTGTCGGCATAGAATTTGAGGACGGGCAGGGTTTTGTCATGATACTCGCGGAGGCGGTTGCGGATGACGGTTTCGTTGTCGTCGGAGCGGCCGGAGGTCTCGCCGCGCTTGAGCAGGCGGCTGACGGAAGTTTCATCCGGAATGTGGAGATTGATGAGGCAGTTGAGGGAGGTGTTGAGTTTGATCATCAAGCCATCGAGGATATACGCTTGGATGGCAGTGCGGGGAAATCCATCGAAGAGAAATCCCGCCGCCTGTGGATTGCCGGTGATGGTGTTCTCGATGATCTGAACGATGATTTCATCGGAAACCAATCCGCCGGCGGCGATGATGTCGCGGGCTTGCTCGCCGAGTTTGGTGCCATTGGCCATTTCGCGGCGGAGCAGATCGCCGGTAGAGATATAAAAAAGGTTGAAGTGCCGGACGAGAAAGTCGGCCTGGGTTCCTTTGCCGGCACCGGGCGGGCCGAAGAGTGCGATGTTGAGCATGATGGTGGGATGGGTAAATCTAACAGGTCGGATAGAGCAGTTCGTAATCGACAAGACCGATGACGGGAGAGCCCTTGCGCATGAGTGGCTGGCGGATGCCCTTGCGGGGGCGGACGATGAGGTGGCGTGGTTTGTGATCGAGCACCACCCAGCCGAGCTGGCGGAGGGTGTCGGCGATGTGATGGGTCCAGCTTGTCATCTGGGTGTTGGAAATGATGCCGCCGTGGTAAGCTTGCTCGGCATCGACTCCGCCCATCCAGCGATAGAGAAGGATATAAATGCGTTCCCATTCGTATTCGATGGGCCCCTGTTCATCATGCGGTGTCTGGCTGGCGAGAAGACGCCTGGAATAGGTCGATTGCAGGTGGTTTTTGCGCCCGAGTTGCCAGGCCAGATAGCGGGTGGGCGGTGAGTAGATCGCAAGCGGGGCCTTGGTGAAAAAATGCCCGCGGCATTGGCGGCGGAGGCGCATGAGATTGCCAAACTCGGCGAAGGGCGGGAGAAACTCCGCGTGTTCGACGCGGGCCATGAAATCCGCATCGCCATGAAGATCGCGGCCGACGACGGTGAGCCCAACATCCTGCCCGAAGCGGCTGAATTTCACGACGAGCGCGAAGTTGCTTCGGACAGGATGAGCTACGGGCACACGGTAAACGGCTCCGGTCGCACCCGCGAGGGCTTGGCCGGGTTTGCTGAACTGGTCGCCGGTAAACCAGCGCTCAGGCAGAATGGAAGAGGCGACGGGCCAGCCATCGCGGGTGATATACAAATCCCCGCTCTGGCGGCCTTTGAGGTGGAGGTAATCGACCCCATCAATGCAGCGCCGGTATTGGGGCGGGGCGGCATCGAATGACGGCTTGAGGCCGCGGCCGAATGATAGATCGAATCCCTCCATGGAATCGGCGGAAGTTATAAATGATATCAGGCAGGGTCCAGTGTGGGGATTCCTAACAGATCCTCGTAGTCGGAGAGCGTGCCGCCGCTGAGGCAGCACTCGATGATTTTACGACCGGTGGGCAGCAGGTCCTTGACGAGGAATTGGGATAACTCCCGATGGAAGAAATCTTCCAGAATCTCCGCGCCGCGATCGTAGGCGGCGGTGCCGACTTCCGGTTGCTGGTCCACCTCGAAGAACCACACGCCGAGCGTGCGACCTTCCATGACGATCTTGCCGGGAGTGTATCCGAGCAGCGGGCAGCGGGAGGGTTTCATCTGCTTTTCCGTGAAGCGTGCCCCACCGCGGCGGGCGAGGAATTCGCGGGTGATCCACTGTGGCATGAAGCCGACTTCCCATGCGCCGATGTATTGGTTGGGCGTGAGGATGTAGCGGACTTTGGGTGTCTCGATGATCTGGTTGAGCAGGAGGTTTGCCTGGTCCACCCGGCGGCCGGTGGCGAATGGCCAATAGGAACCGACGCCTTCGGAAGACATGCCTTCCGTGGAGACAATGCTGGGATTGGCATGGCCGCGCGGGGCCACGAGGCGCCACAGCCAGGCCAGCGCGGGCGGCAGTTTGTGAAACATGCCGATGATGCCATAGGTGGGGAAATCCGCGGTGCAGGGAGGGGTGCGCACTCCCATGCTGCGAATGTCCACATCCACCGCGCCGCTGACGACATTCGGCACGATGTCGCGCGGAATGATGACCCGTGGGTTGGGACATGCGACGCCCGGTGAATCTTCGGTGTGCTCCCAGATGAGCGATGTGGCATCCGGCTTGCCCTGCACGTTCAGGAACAACAAGGGCTCCGGCGGATGGATGGTGAGCTTTTCAAGATGGGGATCGATCCCATAATGATTGATATGATTGATGCGCACAAACCATGCGTTTTCGGCATCGACGAGGCTGAGTTTTCCCGAACCTTTTTCGAGGGAGGGATGGCAGAGTGCCATGTCATCCGTGACTGGGCGGAGATCGCAGGCACGTGGGAGGGTGAGCAGGCGGGTCTCGCCATTGACGGTATTGCGGCCGATCAAAAGTGATCCATCCGATTGGCGGTGGGCGTGCTCCAGCATCTCGCTCTTGCCGCCACCACTCGCGCCTTCGTGGGAGATGACAATTTTGTTATCATAAGGAGTGATGACCTGGACGGTGGAGCAATGCATGGTGACCCAATGCTCGGCTTCGCCGATGTTGAGAAGAACTCCGTAGATGCCTTTCTTCGCGCTGGGTCCGGGATATAAGTTATAACTGAACAACTCGTGTGCGGAATCGAGGCGGTTGTGGACGACGACCTGCTGGCCATCGAAGTGCGTGTGGCGGAAGGGCGGGGCCACATAGATGACCGCACGCGGGGCGAAATCTTCCGGGACCTCTTCAGGTGTGAGAATGCCTTGCAGCAGCGAGAGCCCGAGCGCGAAGAATCCTGCATTGGCGGGTGCGATGACGAGGGCGTCGGTGCCTTTTCCCTGCATGCCGGCATGGAAGGGGAAAACCGCGAGGTCCTGTTCCTTGAGCCAGGCGAAGGTTTCCTCGCGAACGCTGGCGAAGTCCTTGCCGAAGCGACCTTGATAGGTGGGCTTGTCGGTGGGCAGTGAATCGCCGATGACCATGCAATCGGGATCCCGGCGGCGCATGTAGGCATCCGGATAGTTTGCATTGATGCCATTGCGGGCGCGGCAGACGCGGGCCTCGACCACCCGGCCTTTGCCGGGGACTTCGTAGGCGACTTCGTGCCAACCATCGACGGCATCGCGGACGGAGAGTTCCACGAGCTGGGCGGAGGATGTGGCCACGGTCACGGACTTGGCGGAATCGAGGAGGGCTGCGGTTTCCGGTGGCACCGGGAAGGGCAGGGTTTGACAGACGACATGGGCTTGGCTTTTCATAATGATATACAAATGATAGTAGTTTCAGGTTTAGCGGATGTGATGGGAATTCAAGTTATGCATCAGGGCGCTGCTGCGCCACTTGTCGCGGTTCTGTCGCGGTGAGACACTGACAACCCGGACGTTGGGCATGACCGTGGCCACGGCGGCACAGATGACATGCCAGGGGATGTCCAGTTGGGCGTTCTCGCACAATTGTTCCAGCTCGGCGACGCGTGCTTCGAGTTGTGCAAGACGTTCCTCAAGCGATGGAGTGGGATCGGCGGTGCTCATGGCAGGGTTTCTACAATCGCGTTTCTGGTGATTCCGCCCACGGTGACGACCATGCGGCGGACGGATGCTGGTGCGGCGGCAGGCGGCGCTTGAGGCGCGGGCTTGGGCGCGGCAGGTGCCGGGATGACGGATTCGCCCTTGAACCAGGCGCTGGTTTGTTGGGGAAACATGGCATAGAGCACGCAGGCTTCATCGGTCTCGGGAAGACCGGCCTCGGCCACCTTGCGGCGGAGTTCGGGCATGCCCGGCGGGAGCACCTTGCTGGCATTGGTGGTGACGGGTTCCTGCTTGCTCAGTTCACAGGCGAGCTTGAGCACCTCGGGATGGATGGGCCCCGGCGTGCGGCCGAATTTTCCAAGCGCGATGTCCATGGCGGCGGGCGCGAAGTTTTTCCAGCGACCGAATTTCACATTCATCATCGCCTGCATGCCGACGATCTGCGATGTGGGCGTGACCAGCGGGATCCAGCCGAGGGCTTCGCGGACGTAGTGGATCTCCTTCATGACATCGCCGACGCGGTCCGACATGTTGAGTTCCTTGAGCTGGTTGCGGAAGTTGCTGAGCATGCCGCCGGGCACTTGGTAAACGAGGATGTCCGCATCTGTGCGCTCGTTGGCCGGGGTGGTGAACTCGGCGAGTTCGAGATAGATTTTTTCGAGGTATTGGCGGATTTCCATCAACAGCTCACCATCGAAGTGATCCGGGCAGCGCGGGTTGCCGGCGAGCAGGGCCAGCATGCGGGCGGTGTCCGGCTGGGCAGTGCCATTGGCGAAGGGCGCGATGGAGGTTTCCACCGCATCGGCTCCGGCATCGATGGCGGCCAGGTAGGTGGCGGCGGCGAGACCGGCGGTGTCATGGCTGTGGACGGTCACGCCGAGGCCGGTCTTCTTGCGAAGGCCTTTGACGAGTTGGGCGGCGACGGCTGGCGGCAGGATGCCGGACATGTCCTTGATCGCCAGCGAGTGGCAGCCCATGTCGGCAAGCTGGACGCCGAACTCGATGAAGCTCTCGACAGTATGCACCGGGCTCTGGGTGTAACAGATTTCACCCCGTGCATGGCGGCCGGATTCGATGACGGCGCGGATGGCGGTTTGGAGGTTTTCCGGATCGTTCAAGGCATCGAAGATCCGGAAGATATCACATCCCGCATCGGACGTGCAGCGGACGAAGGCCTCGACCACATCGTTGGGAAATGCGGTGTATTGCACGATGTTCTGACCGCGCAGCAACATCAGGTGGGGCGTTTGGGGCGCGGCTTGTTTGAGGGCGCGCAGGCGGTCGAATGGATTTTCGCCAAGAAAGCGGAGGCAGGAATCGATGGTCGCGCCGCCCCAGGTTTCGAGGCCGGCGAAGCCAGCCTTGTCGAGCAGCGGGGCGATGGGAAGCATCTGGGCGGTGGACATCCGCGTGGCGGCAAGCGATTGATGGCCATCCCGCAGGACGGTGTTGTTGAAACGGATGGGGTGTTTTGCTTGGTTCACGGGATCACTTTAGTGCCGCCGGAACCGCGCTGCGTCGCATGAGCCATGTTTTCCCTCGCATTTTATGATATCATGTGATGCGCTTTGCGGTGGAAATCAGGTTGTCGGCAGTAACTCCTGTTTCGCCCCGCAAGCCATGCCACGAATCATCAGGAAAGCGCTGTATCACAAGCTGAAGGAGCTTCCCGAACTGCTTGAATTCCAGCAGGATTTCGAATTGCTCAGCGGGATGCGTCTGGCCTTTGTGGACGAACTGGGGCTCGGCGATGATGGCGAGGAAGGCGGCGAGCGACCGCCATTTTGCGCGGCCATCCATGCCACGGAGGCCGGAACCGCGATGTGCGCGCGCACCCGGCACGCCTTGCTTTCCGCCGCAGTGCATCACTCGGCCTGCCTCACCTGCGATGCCGGGCTCAATGAAGTGGTGGTGCCATTGACCATCAGTGGCATCCGCGCGGGCTATTTCATGTTTGGCGGCACGGTGCCGCTTTCGCCCAGTCCACAGAGCATCCACAAGGCGCGGCACTTGTTGCGGAAAAATGGCATTGATTTCAACGAGGAGGATCTGGAGGCGTGGATGCGCCAAACGCCGGTGGTCGCCAAAGAGTCGCTGGATGCCTACCGCCGGATCGCCCAGCTCGCGGCCCAACAAATCGCGCTCAAGGTCACGGATCAACTGGTGAATCCCGAAACCCAAATGCCGGCCCCCGTGAAAAAAGCCTGTGGTTTCATCCGCACCCGCGCGCTGACGGAAGACCTTCATCTCTCGGAGGTGGCGCGCCACAGTGGTGTCAGCGAGGGCCACCTTTCCCGGATGTTTCACCATGCCACCGGGCTCACGTTCCGCGAATATGTGACGCAAGTGCGGATGGAGCACGCCACCACCTTGCTGGCACAGACCGATAAGAACATCACGGAAATCGCCTATGAGTCCGGCTTCCAATCGCTCTCCCAATTCCATCGCGTGTTCCGCAAGGTGAATGGAAAAACCGCGGGTGAAATGCGCGCTGCCGGAAAGGCCAGACAGGCGCAATGATGGCACGCACTCCCGCCGCGCACTGGGATGCCGCCACGCAAATGGGTTTCGGGATTTGCTCTCGCCGAGGGTGTTGGGCTCGTTTAGGGACTTGGGAAACATGAACCCACCTTCCATCCCGCCTGGCCGTGCCCGATTGCTTGCGTTTGATGGTGGAGGCATCCGTGGTTTGTTTTCGCTGGAGGTGGCGCGGCGGATGGAAACGTTGTTGCGCGAGAAATACGGTCGGCCGGAGATGGTGCTGGCGGACCATTTCCACTACATGGGCGGGACGAGCACCGGGGCGATCATCGCGACCTTCCTGTCGTGGGGGCTTTCGGTGGATGAAGTAGCGCGGCTCTATCGGGAAAACGCGAAGGTGATGTTCACCAAGGCGGGCTTTTCGAGCATGCACAAGAACCGCTTCGCCGGTCAGCCGATCTCGGATTTCCTGCGGAATTTCTTTGTGGAGGACGATGGCTCGGTGGCGACGCTGGGGACTTCGAAATTGAAAACGCTGCTGCTCGTGGTGACGCGCAATGCATCCACCGGATCGCCGTGGCCGATGTCGAACAACCCGCACGCGCTTTACAACGATCGCACGCAGCCCGGCTGCAATCTCGACCTTCCGCTCTGGCAAATCGTGCGGGCGAGCACCGCAGCTCCGACGTTTTTCCCACCGGAGGCGATTGAAATCACGGACCAGAAATCCGGCGCGACCACCAAGCACATGTTCGCCTTCGAGGATGGCGGCGTGACGCCATTCAACAATCCGGCCTATCTGATTTATACCATGGCGACGCTGCCCGAATACCGCCTGCAATGGCCGGATGGGAAAGATCGCATGAGTTTGGTATCGATCGGAACCGGGCGGGTGAAAACCGGGCGTGGCGGGAAGATCGAGAACAATCTGTTAGGTGCGGCGATGTCGCTGCCGGGTGCCTTGATCAGTTCCGGCCAGTGGGTGCAGGATTTGTTGTGTCGACAGCAAGGCGAGTGCCGCTACGGCGCACCACTGGACAGCGAACTGGGCGATATGATCCGCGAGAATCCCCGCGCGGCGTTTTTATATGCACGCTACGATCGCAACATCGACGAAACGGACATGGCGGCGGCGCTGAAAGTGAGTAGCAAAGGCTTCCGCCTGGACAACATCGAGCTGATGGATTTCCTCCGCGAAATGGGTGCGGCCTATGCGGAGGAAACCGTGCGTTTGGACCACTTCGATATGGATACGGATGCAAACCCGAATGCAGCATGAGCGGCCCATTGAATTCATCTAACAACTTTCGCCGTTTGTGGATTCTCGGTTTCGCCGGGCATCGATCCTTGCCGGATCCGGCGGCTGTTGAAACATCCATCCGCGCGGCCATTGAGAATTTCCGCAAGCAGATGGATGGCGAGTTGATGGGCCGGGCGAGTGCGGCATCGGGAGCGGATGTCTTGTTTCTCGAAGCCTGTCGCGATGCGGGGCTTGCCTATAGCGTGGTGCTGCCATTTGCGGAGGAGCGCTTCCGCGAGGACTTCGAATCGGAAACCGAGTGGGCGCGCACCAAGGCCTTGATCGATGGCGCGGCCAGCGTGGAGATCGCCCCCGGTCATGAGAGTGCGCCGGAAGCCTATCATCTCGCAGCGCGGGAAATTTTGGATGTGGCGGATGCCATGCTTTTCGTCTGGGATGGCAAGCCCGCCCGCGGCATTGGCGGCACGGAAGAGACCATCGCCGATTCCCGCGAACGCCGCGTGCCCCATCAAATCATCCGTGCGGAGGATGGTGCGCTTGGCTTGATGGAAACTGTTAGGCCGTTCCCATGGACGGAGTCGCGCTTCGCGAGCCTGCCGGGCGGAGATGACATGGAAGTGGTTTTCAATACACTGGACCAGCGGGCCATGCAAGGTGCGCCGAAGTCGCGCCTGCTTGCAGCGGGATCGATCACTCTCAATCAGATCGCCACCTTGGTTTCCGGAATTCTCATCGCATTCGTCGGCCACGCGGATGCAGCACCGGCGGTGAAATTTGTCATCATCTGCGTGGCGGCCGTCCTTCCGTGGCTGGGTGCGCGCCGCAGGATCCGCGAGGTTTGGGTGGAGAACCGCCTGCATGCGGAGCTGTTGCGTTCGGTGATCGCGTCGCATGCATTCACCGCCCCGCTCCGGCCATTCGCTGCGGAGTTGTTTCAATCGGATGCCGCGTTTCTCCGCAGTGCTTCGTGGAAACTGATCTCGCGTCGGCAGGCTTGGGATCTGGAGCGCGACCGCTATCTCGCTGAGCGGCTCAACGGACAAATTACTTATCTTCGCTCGAAGGGAAATCTTGCGGCGAAGCATTACGGGCGCTTGCAAATTGTCTTCAAGATCTCATCGGCAGGTGCGATGATCCTCGGGGCTTGTGCGATCTTCAATGCGATCTTCGACTGGCCGGTGCCCCGCTGGTTCGAGGTGTTTTTCCTCGTGTTTTTGCCCACCATCCTGCCGGCAGTGGCGGCGTGGAGTTTGTCGATGATCGCCCTTTTCGAAACCAAGCGCCGGGCTGGTCTTTATCTGCAAATGGCGGATCGACTCGAAACCAAACGCGCCGAGCTCAAGGGCGCGAAATGCCTCGTCACTGCCGCCGCTGCCGTTTCCTCCTGCGAGCGGCTCCTCCTCACCGAGCTTTGGGAATGGAGTGATAGCAATGGCAAGCGCCGTTAGATTTTGTTAGATAAGCAATTTTCCTATTCCCATGCAATTGACCCGCTCGTTCTGGTGCTTCATCAGCTACCGCCACGCCGACAATGCCGAGCCCGGCCGGCAGTGGGCGACGTGGCTGCACCAGCAAATCGAGACCTACGAAGTGCCCGCCGATCTCGTGGGCACCACCAACGGCCGGGGCGATGTGATTCCCGAGCGGATTTTTCCCGTTTTCCGCGATGAGGATGAGCTGCCTGCCGATGCGGATCTTGCGTCGCCGATTTTCCGCGCGCTGGATGCATCGAAGTTTCTCGTTGTGCTCTGTTCGCCACGTGCGGTCGAATCGACTTATGTGGCGGAGGAAATTTCCTACTACAAGAAAATCGGCCGCAGCGATCGGGTGCTCGCGGCGCTTTTGCATGGTGTCCCGGGTTCGGCGGATCAGGAATGTTTTCCCAAACCATTGCGTCACCCGGTGGATGCGGATGGGAATTTGTTAGAAAACCAGCGCGCCGAACCCATCGCGGCGGATTTCCGCCTGGCCGATGGCAGCGAAGGTTGGACCAGCCCGGAGGCATACCGGCAGGCGCTTGCCGCGAAGGGTGGGATCGCCACTGCGGAGATCGAGCGATTGGTAGGCGATTACCGGCGCTCGATGGAATTGGCAAAACTCAAGATCATCGCCGGCGTGCTCGGGATCCCATTGGGAACTCTCACCCAACGCGATAAAGTCTATCAGTTAGAGAAAGAGCGCCGACGCGCAAAAATTTTCCGCCGAGTGGCTGCGGCGATGGGCGTATTGATGCTGGCCGCAGTGGCAGGTGGGATGTTTGCGATGGTGAAAAAACGCGAAGCCGAAAACGAGCGCCGCGCCGCGATGACGGCGCGCGATGCCGAGGCCGAGCAACGCAAGGCCGCCGACGAAGCGCGCGGCGTGGCCGAGACGCGACGTGCGGAAGCGGATGCGGCGAAGGAGCTGGCGGAACAACGCCGCCTCACCAGCGAGACCCGCCTTGCCCGCAGCAACATCCTGCTAGCCGAGCGCCTCGCCAACGAAGGCAACACCGCCGCCGCCGCGGATGCGCTATGGGATGTGCCCGAGCGCGAACGCCAATGGGAATGGGGCCACCTGCTCACCCGCGCCTATCCGGAAGCGCGGAAATTCCAAGTCGTGCCCAAACAAGCCGCCGCAGTGCCGCAAGGCGCGCGACTCGACATCACCGGCACTCGCGCCGTGTTCTGGGCTGCCAAGCCGACGGATGAAAACTTCAATCCCGTCCCCGGCATCCTGCGCACCGCTTCACTCGATGCCGATGGCGAACTTATCTCCCGCGAAGTTACAATAACTGGCGGCTTGGCTGCTGTCGATTGGTGCCGCGATGGACTCTTGTTGGCAATCGATGGCAACAACGTGCGCATCATTTCGCCGGATGGCAAAAATCTAGCAGAAGTAATCTGCGACACCACCCCATCGTCCGCGGGATTTCTCGATGCGAATGGCAGACGTTTTGTCATCAAACTCGACGAATCCTGGCATCTCTTCGAGCGGGGTGAGGAATCCGTTCGCCAGATCAGCCGCATCGATGAAACCTATGAAGGCGAACGATTCGGCGGAGCCTCTCCTGATGGCAGCCTTTGGGGCGCGGTGACGAGTGATACCGGGGCCATGTTATATGATCGGGATGGCGAAATCGTCGATGAGTTTCCACAAACCTGGGGACCCGTACTCGCGTTTGCCGCCGATGGCTCCGTCGCCATCACCACCATCGATGAATCTGTCACTGTGCGGCTCCGCGATGGCAAAACCAAAACCCTTGCTCCTGCCGGGGAAATCATCCGGCGCAACACCAACGGCATCACCGCGAAATGGGTGGGCCGCACGCTTTTTGTTAGAACTATCCGTGCCCTGCGAACTTGGGATATGAATTCCGAGGAAGTGGAACATGCCGGCACACAATGGGACTTCGCGAGCGACGAAGTCTCCGTGGGCATGGATGCCGGAAAGGACTGGGCTGCCGTTTCCCTTTCCAACGGCCAGATCGTCTTGTTCAAAACGCGCGAAATGGTCGAAGTCGAGCGCCTTGCCGGGCATCAGGGATTGGTGGCGGATCTTCGTTTTGGAAAAGGAGACAAACTCACCAGTGTGGGCGAGGATGGTAGCCTGCGGGTCTGGTTTCCCTCGACCGGCGTGAACATCGATTTCGAAAAACCCATCCACGAAACCCAGCCGGATTTATGGACCGTCTCACCCGAGGCGGACCTCGGCGGTGACCCTCCACCCGCCGCTCCCGGCCGGCCCTACGGCACCCGCGCCAGCATTACCACGCCCGATGGCAAACGCTCGATGACCACCGGCGACGACGGCCTCATCCGCATCTGGAACCCCACCGGCCCCGAACTCGTGCTCAGCCTCAAAGGCCCCGCCCGCCTCGGCCTGCAACTCGCCATCTCCAAAGACTGCCGCAAACTCTCCGGCCAATTCCTGACACCCGGCAACGATTGGAACTACGAACAAGTCTGGTCCACCGAACCCTGGACCCGCCAAGCCGCCGGCCTCAACCCCGAGCAAGACTGGAAAGCCGCCTTCGAAGCCGAGCGATTGAAACGCTACAAGGCGGGGTGGAACTAACATTGATCTGAACCATCGTGCAGGCAGCACGGTTTGAAAAACACCATCGAACCATGGCGATTGATGCCCGAATGGCTCGAATTCAGAAGACGTTCCGTGAGACTCGCGGCGTGCAATTGGTGAGGTCGCTCAAGGGTCGCCTCTTTGCGTTTTCAATTGTTCCAACACGGCTCTTCCCTTTTCGGTGAGCCGATATTTCTGGAGGCGGCTGGTGGGTTTCTCGGGGATGGTGGGTTCAATGAGTTCCAGTGCGAGAGCCGGGCGAAGATAATTTTCCCGAAATGTAGGGCGGTGCTTCAGTCCGAGATTTTCCCACATGGCCGAGGGTGCCATTTCGCCACCAGCAAGGGCAAAAACCACGCGATGGACTGGGTCGGTGACTGGGTCGGTGACTGGGTCGGTGACTGGGTCGATAACTGGGTCGATAACTGCGGTCGTTGCTTGGGCAACAGGTTTCTTAATCGTCGTGACGAAGCTGTCGGTGAGGGAGAACTCGGGTTCGGGGAGTCCGGCGGCGAGGCACTTTTTGATCATATCGCGGGTGCCGGTGCCCATGCGCTCGATGTATTTGGTGAGGTAAAGTGGTTCGGCGAGCAGGGGATTGCCGGGAATCGAGCTGTGGGCGCGGCGGAGGTCGGCGAGGGTCAGTGCCTTGGGGAGCGTGCCGGGGTTCCAGACTTCCAAGCGGTCGGAGAACAGCATGACCTGGACGCTGCCGTTGCTGTTGTAATCGCGGTGGGCCACGGCGTTGACGATGGCCTCGGCAACGACGTCGCGGGGAATTTCATAGGTGACCGGCGCTTGTGGTCCCAATTCACGGGTGCCGACACTGACGTTGATCTTGGACATGACGAAGTCGATGGCCTGATCGATGAGTTCGAACGCGGTGCCTTTGTAAACCTGATAGGAAGGAATGGGTTTTGCGACTTCGGTGCCATGGAAGTGGGCGCACTTGACCTCAGAGGGGAGGCAGAAGCGCTGCGGGTGCTTGGCGAAAAGGAGGATAGCCGCGTTGGTGGGTCTGCCGTCGTCGAATAGGTTCAGGTGGGTCAGGACTTCGGCGGTTTCGGCCTCGACGGGAAGCGGGAAGTTGCGGGCTTTGCGTGCGCGGCGCACGAAGCGGGCGATGTTTTCGGGATCGAGATCATCGAGAGTGGCTTTGCGCGGGGCACGGGCATCCCACGGAGCACGGGTCAGGTTACCGGTGGCTTCTAGGTGATCAACAAGACTGGCGTAAACATCCGGGAGAAAATCAGGCGGGTTTTTCCGCGCCGGGTGGCCTCGTTGTATTCGAGGTGCGTGGGCGAAAGTCCGTCGTCGTTTTCCCAGCCGTAATCGTCGCCGAAGAGGCCGAGATAGAGGTCGCAGTTCCGGACTTCTTCGAGATAGACGGAATCGGGTCGGCGGTCGGAAGCGGGGACATCCCGCTCGAAGAGAAATGTTTGGAAGAAGCGCCGCAGCAGCGGGTCGCCGGAAAGGTAATCGGCCAGAGCCTTGCGCTCGGCGGCGAATTCCTTCTGCACACTGCTAATGAATATCTTCATGTGAAAGGGACGTGGTAGTTGTCGGCGACGAGGGCGTTGGGGTTATACGGAAGGCAGCCGGATTTCACTAGCTCCGAAAGCCGAGTAGTCGTTGGGGGTGCAGGTGAGGACGATGATTTGGAGGCCGCGGGTGGCGGCTAGGTCTAGCATGCGTTGGAGGGATTGGATGCGTTCGGGGTCGGTGTAGGCG
>JALOTR010000016.1 GCA_025457805.1 Akkermansiaceae bacterium
TTTGAAATCGACCGGAGCGGAAACATCATCGCGCCGCCAAACCGCCTGCGGGCCTTCCTTCATGCCGAGGAAGGAACCGTGAAGTTGATCGCCATTGGTGAAGCGCAGAAGGTCCTGTGTCTCCGCAGCCATGAGCATGGCGGCGGAGAAATAAACCGGTATGGCGGCAAGGCGGATCATTTTTCGTAAATCGGAAGGAAACGATAATTGAGAGCCAGCGACAACAAGGCTCCGGCGGTATTGAACGATGGCCCCTGATTGCCCGGAAACGAACCATCACTCATCTGGATCGTGGCGAGATAACGGATGTTGCGCACATTCCATTCCCGCCAGGTGGCATCATCCGCATGGAACAGGGCCTGCGACATATAATATTCGAAATAATACGGATAATAGCGGTCGCGATAATCCATGCTTTTTTTGAGGAACTCCACACTGGCTTGGAAGCCTTTGGAATCGCGCTCTTTGGCGAGGGCGAGGCAGAGGACACCGATGGACGTCAAGGTGGGCTTGCCTCCGGAGGCGGAAGTATAACCATAGGATCCATCGCTGCCGCGGTTGTTGTTAAGATAGGCAAGGGCTTTGCGAATGGAATCATCGGGCACGGCGATGCCGGCATTGCGCGCGGCGAACAAGGTGACCAACTGACAACCTGTGACGGTGGTATCCGCATCGCGGCTGTCCGGCGTGTAGCGCCATGCATTGAATCGGTTGCGTTTCTGGGCGCTGAGAATGAGGTCCACCGCCTTCTTGAGAGCAGGTGCGATCTTCGGGTTGTCCACCACGCCATAGGCTTCCGCGAGTGCCTTGGTGGCGAAGGCATGATTGTACATGCTGTTGCCGATGTAGCCGTTCTTCTCGTTCTGCTGGGTGAGGATGAAATCGATGCCATTGCGGATATTCTTCGCGTAAGGGCCATTCACCGGATCCTCACCGTGTGCCAAAAAGGCCGCCACGCACAACCCCACCACGCCGGGCTCGCTGCCGACGCTGTCATTCCAGGCACCTTTTTCGTTCTGGGACTTGGCAAGATATTGCAGGCCCTTTTCATAAATCAACTCCGCCTGGGCAGGGATGCCATCATCCTTGCGCCCGCCGGGAATTTCCTGGGACCAAAGGGACGCTGCACTTGTTAGATAAAACAATGCCACGCCCGGGATGAGCGGCTTTAGGAATGATGACAGGATGGATTTCATAACTGGGGCTCCGTGCAATTCACTTCACTTTTTGCTCCGCACCGCGGTTGTAGGCATCGAAGGCTTTGCGGAATTCCTCCGGGATTTCCAGACTGGCCGATCCACCGGCCTTGGGCACGCGGCGCGCTTCCGATTTGCCATTGGCGAGTCCGCCGACGCCTTCGTTGCCGGTATCCGACTCACCGGTCTGGCCATTGCTGCCCTCGTCGCTGGGTTTTCCATTCTCCCCCTTGCCCTGCTTTTTGTCGCCTTCGGGAGACTTGCCCATCATGCGCTCCATCATGTCCATCATGGCGCTGCCGGATTTGCCCTGACCGCTGCCGCTTTGGCTTTGTTTCTCTTTCGCCGCGGCGTGGATCTTCTCGATGATCTCGGTTTGGCCGGCGATGGTTTCACCACCGGTATCCGCTTCCGCGAGGCGATCGGTGGTTTCATCCATGATGTCTTCCACCTCGCCGAGAAGCTCGATGACTTTGGGGACCGTCTGCTCGATCACGAGCTGCTGCACATCGGCGGAAAGCTCGTCCTGTTCGTCCGCGATTTTTTCCGCGCCCTCCTTGTGGACTTCCAACATGTCCTTGCCTTCCTCGGCGGCGATGAGCGGAGAAATGGCAAGAATGGCGCAGAGGCCACGGGTGATGATGGAGTGTTTCATGGCTCGTTGCTGGGAGGGTTGCCGCGCTGGACTTTCTGATCGCGGCGGAGTTGTTCGAGCGCGCGGGTGCGGGCGCGCAGGTCTTGTTCGGTCTGGATCATTTTCATGACCCGCAGCATGAATTCAAAGTCCTCGTCTTCGGAGTTCGGATTGGAACCACCACCTTCGCCCTCGCCGCCGCTTTCCTTTTCGCCTTCGAGCGTCTTGGCCCACTCGTTGAGGCGATCTGCCCATTGTTTCGCCTGCTCGGCGGCTTGATAGGTGTGATTCGCAGCGAGTGCGATGCGGACTTCTTCGAGGCCGATGTCGATTTTGGATTCCCGCATCTCATCGAGGATTTTCTTGAAGGTTTCCTGCTGGGTGCGGGCGTGGAAATTGGCGAGGTCTTCCTGGATCCAGCGCACATCGGCGGCGGTGTCCGCTTGTTGGCGGCTGTTATCACTGAGGCGGCGAAGGTCGGAGGGGTCTGTCTGCTGGGGCTTCAATCCCAGCACGCGTTCGAACGCCTCACGCAAGGAGCCCACGATGCCTTCCTCTTCTCCGGCGGCTTTCTTCAAGCGGTTGACGAAGGTTCCGGCTTCGAAGCGGCGGTTGGCATCATTGGCTTTTTCGATCGCTTCCTGCATTTTGGCGACTGCCTTCTTCTGCTGCTCCACAGCCTCATCCACATCCTTCTGGGATTTTTCCGGAGTGTTGGACTGGTCTTGGGAATCACTTAACTTCTCCTCCACTTTGGGGATGTCCTCTTCAGACAGTTCCTGCATGGATTTGAGGGACTCGGCCATTTTCTTGAGAGTCTCCTTGTCGATGTCGCCATTGCGGGTGGCACCCTTCATGAGTTCCTCCATGCGGCGGGTGAGTTCTTCCATGCGCCGCTTGGTCTCGGCTTCTTCCGAAGTTTGGGTTTCCAGGCGTTTCTGGTTTTCCTCCTTCTGAAGCTCATCGCCATCGAGGCGTTCGAGGCGCTCGTTTTCATCTAACAATTCCTGCTCACGGCGCGCGAGGTCCTCGAACTCGGTGATCTGGCGATCGAACCACGACTTGAGCATCTGGGCATGTTCGTCGCGGGTGAGCACGTAGAGCACCACGGGGTCCGAGTAAGTGCGGCCGCGGCCCGGGAACTGGTCTTCCGCATAAGCACGAAGGGTGATTTTCTGCGGGGTGATGCCGAAGGCGGCGGGCGAAAACGCGGCGGGACGGAGCAGGCGGCGTTCTTCCAATTCGCCATCGGCGATTTTCAGTTCGCCGTTGGCCGGTTTTTCATCGGTGGGGCGGGAAAACTCGCCGCTCCATTCCAAGCCGCTGGCCTTCACTCCGAAGTCGTCTTCTGCAAGCACTTCGAAATCCAGCGTCTCCTCCGGGAGCATCACCTTCTGGCGATCGATCCCCTGCAAGTATGCAGCGGGAACCGCATCTTTCACGGCATCCACCCGCAGGCGGAATCCGCCGTCACCCGCAAGGCCGAGTTGATCTTCCCACGAAAAGGGCACCTCGAATCCCACATCGCCGACCGCGATTTCCGGTGTGCGCGCCGTTTGTCCGGAAATTTCCAAACTGCCTTCGATCGGCGCATAAGGAGCAGCGGTCTTGCCGGGGATTTCCTCCGAAACAATCCCGCGGGTGGGGCCAAAGCTGCCTTTGGCGAGTGGGCGGTTCATGTCCAATTCGATGCGCACTTTGCTGCCTTCCAGCGCGGTGACGACGCCCGAATTCAAGTCCACCGTGCGCTCGGGGATCCCGAGATAGTCGGGAGCGGTCACGATGGCATGCACCCCTTCCGTCGATGGACGGGGCACCGGCTCGACGCGGAGTTCGTGGCGGAGGTCGCCGACGCGGAAAACCACCGTGCCGGGATCCTGCTGGCCGGGGAAGGCGAAGCGATAGGTCTCACCCTCCAGTTTCGCCTCGATTCCCGGCTGAAGGCCGTAGCGGCCGGTCGCAAGTGGCGGGCGTTGTTCGGAGTCTTTGGAAAGTTTCAGCGAAACCTCGAAGGCCTCGCCATATGCCACCGCCATGCGGACAGGTGGGTTTTCCAGCTTGGTGAAGGTGTAGCGCTCGGTGTCCGAGAGCGGCATCAGCCAGCGTTGCAAGGCATTGAAGCCAGCCCGTGGAGTGAGGGTGAAGGCCACGGCGGACAAGGCTGCAAGCCCCATCGCCGCCAGCGCCCAGCGCCGGTGTTTCTGCGGGGGCAATGCCTCATCGAGCTTGCGACGGCCGGTTTCCGCCGCCACCGCCGCCATCGCCGCCTCACGCAGACGCGGCGAGAGCGAATCGGCATTGGCTTCCTGGTTTTGGAGTTCGATGACCCCCAGCAGACGATCGCCAAGTCCCGGGTAACGCTTGGCAATCAGCCGCGCGAGTTGGTTTTCCTGCCGCTGACCCCACACCCAGCGGTGCAGCCAGTAAGGGGCAAATACAGCGAAAAGCGAAATTCCCCCCACCAGAATCAAGAGCCGCACCCAACCCGGCGTCTGCCACACGCGGTCCAGCCCGTACACGAGAAGGAAGGAAACCAGCAGCCCGATCAATCCCGCCGCGATGGCTTCCAGGATTTTCACCCGCCACAAGTGACGACGGAAATCCGACAACTGCTGCCGCAGCGATTCCGGAATGGTGACTTTCGATGATTGGGGTGGCGGGGGCATGGGCAGGAATCCGGGAAATCCAAATGAGCACAATCGAATCCAAACGGCAGGCAAACCGGGAACGACTAAAACTCCCAGAAGAACGCCTGCCCTTCCAGCGGAATTTCGTCTATTCAGCGTTTCCAACAAGCGCCTTTGTTTGGCGGCTTGGATTCGCGGGGTTGAATCGCCTGAGAAGCATCACCCGTTCCGCTCTTTGATCTTTTCCCGGATCTCCCCCAAAAGCCTTTCCAAGTGCGGCATCGGCACCCCGGCGGCCTTGGCGCGGCGCAGCGGTTCCTCCCAAATCGGCCCCACTTCCACTTCGCGGCCTTCGGTGAAATCGATCATGCTCGAAGTCCGGTAAGGCCCCATCGGGCGGGTGCGGTCGATGTTGAAATCGATCAGCGAGTCCTCCAGCGGCAGGCCGAGCGCGCGCGCGGCGGAAATGACTTCCACCATCAGGGCACGGATCCGGTTTTCTGTTTCCGCAGACGAAAGCAGGACATCGGTGGTCACCCCGCCCTCCGCCACCGAGAGGCCATTGAAGGGGACATTCCAGACGAGTTTTTCCCACTGGGCTTTTTCCAAATTCGGCACGGCCTCTGCCGGAATGCCCGCAGCTTTGAAGCGCCGGAAAACTTCCAATGCCCGCTCACCGCCTGCCCGCCACTCGCCGATCGCCACCCGGCCGCCCGCCGTGTGGGCGACATGGCCGGGCGCGAGGCGGTTGATGCAGACGAAACACAAACCGCCCAGCACCCGCTCCGGGCCGGTGATTTCCGCGATGGTTTCGCAGTTTCCGAGCCCATTCTGCAAGGTGAGCACCTGCGTTCCCGCATGCAACAATGGCGGCAAAACCTCCGCCAAATGCGCATTCGACGTGGCCTTCCAGGAAACCAGCACCAAGTCCACCGGTCCGATCTCCGCCGCGGTCCGAAACGCCTTCACCGTCGGGAGATGGAAATTTCCATGCACACTGTCCACCCGCAGACCCTGCGTATTCAGCGCCTCGACATCCGACCTCGCCAAAAACGAAACATCCTCACCCGCCTGCGCGAGCCGACCGCCATAATACAGGCCGATGGCTCCGGAGCCGACGACGGCCACGCTCTTGAAATTCCAGCTCATCCCGCCCCCCAAACAATCAATCCTCCTTGAAACCCTCCGCCCGGCGGCCATCGATGCAGCGGGTGAGCCATTGGATGAGTTTTTCCGCTTCCTCGGACTCGTTGCGCAGCGAGCTCAGCTCCGTCCAATCAAGATGCGGACGCGACCTCGGCGCGGCGATGCGGTTGATGTCGAGCTTGGCCATGATGGCCTCGGTTTCCCGCGGATGGGCATTGAGAATGTTGGCCGGGCGCGGCAGTTCGTCGAGCGCGTCGGGCGTCAGACCGAACGAAGTCACCCCGACGCCAAAGGAGGCGCTCAAACGACGCAAACTGTCTGCCAAGGCCTCATCCTCGATCGGCGCGGCATAGATCAATTCACCACCCTGCGCCCACATGGAAACCGCGAGAGTCTGGTGGAAATCCTCGCGATAGGTCTGCAGGGATGGCTGGATGCGAAGCCGCGCCGCATGCAGGCGGAAGGGCGCGATGCCGAGCCGCTGCTTGAAGGCGAGCATCGTTTCATCGAGCGACATTTCCTCATCGGGCGAGCCGCCGGTTTCCCAATCCACCAGCACGAGTTCGGGATATTTCCAAAGATTGCTGATCGGCGAGTCCTTGCCGAAGGCCTGGCGGAAGGCGAAGGGAAAACGGCCATTGATTTCAAAATACCGCGTCACCACCGCGCGGAACTTGCGGATCCGCAGCATGGTGTTGTCCATGATGTCCTGATCCACCGTCGTCAGATCGTCCAGCCGTCCTTGCGTGAGGGCCAAAAGTTCCTGCGCACCGGACAAGGCCGGCAAGGGCGCACTCCGACGATAGTATCCCTGGCCTTTTTCCACCTTTGCAATCGGCGAGGCCGGATCGCATGACATGATGGAAAAGTGATACCTCAAGGAAGCATCCGAATAGTTTCCTGTGAGCTGCAGACGCGTCAGACGGATCAATTCCGTGCCCTTGATCGCGTCTGCGGGATTGCCAGGAAGCAATGCGGGGAGGATGTCGGTTAGCTGCTTGCGGAGGCTCATGGGTAATTGCAACAAACGCTGCTGTGCGCCCATCCAATTCACCCGCCCCCGGATCATCAAGCCCCAAAAAGGCGGGATTTAAAAAAACCGGGACCAAACACTTAGGTTTTTTGAAGGAAATCACTCGAAAGCTTGTCGAATGGGGGATTTAACGCATCCTGCCCCCATGAATTTCAAACCAAGTCTGCTCGCCTTTTTCCTGATAGCCGCCCCGTCGGCCATGGCTCAGGCACCGGATGCCAAGGCCATCCTCGAAGGCGCACGCATCTCCGCCACCCTCACCAAGCTCGATGAAGGCCTCAGCGGAAACCTCCGCAAAGGCGGTCAGAAAACTCCCGTCACCCTCTTCCTCAAGGGCAAGGACATCCAATTCCAGTTCTCGGAAACCAAAGGCCAGTGGCGCGGATTTCACATGACCCTCGGCGATAACGATTTCAATCTGTTTGAAATCATCGATGGCAAGATGAAGCAGTTTCCCGCCGACAAGATCGTCATGCCCATCGCCGGCACCGACCTCACCTACGAGGATCTTTCCCTGCGTTTCTTCCATTGGCCCAATCCCAAACTCGAAGCCCAGGAAGATGTCGGCGGCCAGCCTTGTTATAAGATCCGCATCGATAAACCCAAGGGAGCCGCCGGCCGCTACGAAGTCGTCTATGTGTGGGTGCACACCAAGTTCGGAGCCTTCATGAAAATCCGCGGCCATGACAAAAGCGGCGGACTGGTGAAGGAATTCCAGGTCGAGGACGTGATGCAGATCGCCAAAGACACATGGACCCTCCGCAAAATGCAGGTGGCCACGCACGATCCCGCCAACGGCCGCCGCGTTTCCATCACGGATGTCGCGTTCGATACGCCTAACAAATCCGGCCCCAAAGGTCTGCGCTAACAAGTCTCTCCATGCCTGCCTGGACGGATGCCCACAACCATCTCCAGGACCCACGCCTCGGAGATCCCGCTCCGCTCATCGCTGCGATGAAGGCCGCAGGCATCGTGAAATGCGTCTGCAATGCCACCTGTGAAGATGATTGGGCTGCGGTGGAGAATCTCGCCCTCGCCCATCCTGATTTCATCATCCCCGCCTTCGGCATCCATCCATGGAAAGCCCACACCGCCCGGGATGGCTGGCAGGGGCGCTTGGAAAAGCTGTTGGAAAAACATCCCCACGCCGTCATCGGCGAGTGCGGGCTCGATCAATGGGTCGATTCCCCTCCCCTCTCCACCCAGCTTCCCGTCTTCCTCCATCAACTCCGCATCGCCCGCGAGACCGGCCGCCCACCCACCATCCATTGCCTCAAGGCATGGGGCGCATTGATGGATGCCTTCGACGAGGAAACCCCGCCCGACCGTTTCCTCATGCATTCCTATGGCGGCTCCATCGAGTTCGCCCGCCAACTCATTCCCCTGGGTGCCTGCTTTTCGTTTTCCGGTTATTTCCTACATCCGAAGAAAGCAAAGGTCCTCGATGTCTTCAGACAACTCCCGATGGACCGGATCCTGTTAGAAACCGATGCCCCGGACATGCTTCCTCCCTCTTCCGCCATCAGCCACCCCCTGCCGGAAAACAAAAACCACCCCGCCAACCTCCCGGGCATCGGTGCGGGATTGGCAGAGGCACTGGAAATGTCTGCGGAAGATCTCGCAAGACTCACCCGGGCCAACATGGAATGCTTTCTGAAACCTTCTTCGTGACGTCATTGACCTCACTGACGTCGTTGACGTCAACAACGTCAACAACGTCAACAACGTCAACAACGTCAACAACGTCAACAACGTCAACAACGTCAACAACGTCACCCCACCCCCCACTATCCCATCGACAAACCTCACCCAAACGCCCAAACTCCAAGCCCATGAAAACCACCCCACTTCTCCTCGCCATCCCCTTCCTCTTTCAAAACGCCATGGCCCTCACACCCGTGAGCGACAATTTCAACGCCAGGCTTCTCAACGCCACCCGCTGGACCTCCGAATCCGGAGCTGGTGGCAAACTCACGCAATCCTCGGGCCGCGTGAACTACACGACCTTGCGCGCCAGCGATGATGACTATGCCGTCCTCACCCTCCGCAACAACCGCCCCGGCTACAACGAAAACTGGCAGGTCATCCTCGATGTCGCCAACAGCGCCGGCAAAGGCGAGGAGGTGGGCGTCGGCATGATGATCGCCAATGGTGCGGATCCGCTCGACAACGTGAACCTCGAATTCTACGGCACCGGCCCGCGCGGCGGATTCAATTTCATCGGCATCACTGATGACTTTGACGACATCTCCCAGGACATCACCGCCAGACCCAACGTCACCAAGGGCAGCATGAAGATATCCTTCAACAAAAACACCAAGCTCTTCACCTTCTGGTATGACCGCACCGGTTCCGCCGATGGTTTCAAATGGGAGCGCCTCTGCACCTTCTCACCCACCGGTAAGGGCGGCGACCGCAGGGGAAATTGGAAAATGAATCCCGCAGGCGGAAATTTCACTGTGGCAGTTTTCGGCTACTCAGAGGATCAGGTCGTCGCCAACGGCAAGGCCTCCTTCGACAACTTCGTGCTCAAGGCAGGCAACTGAAGCATCAGGCGATGCCACCCGGATCCCGCCTTGCACGGCGGCCGATCCGGGGCTAGGGCTTGCGCATGGATCTAGCTGATTTCCGCAAAGAATACTCGGACCGCGGGCTGCGCCGCGAGGAACTGAATGCCGATCCGGTCGCCCAGTTTTCCGAATGGTTTCAACAAGCTACCGACCTGCATGTGCACGAACCCAATGCCATGACCTTGGCCACGGTCGATGAGGACGGCATGCCATTTCAACGCACCGTCCTGCTGAAATACTATGACAAGGACGGCTTTGTCTTCTTCACCAACTACAGCAGCCGCAAGTCCAAACAAATCGCGGTGAATCCCAAGGTCTCGCTGCTGTTTCCATGGATCACCCTCGAGCGCCAGGTCATCGTTCAGGGCACGGCGGAAAAAATCAGCAGTGCGGAATCTTTGAAATACTTCACCTCCCGCCCACGCGAGTCACAGATCGGCGCATGGGTATCGAACCAAAGCGAAGTCATCACCTCCCGCAAGTTCCTCATGCAGAAACTCGCCGAGATCCGCGAAAAATTCAATCACGGCGAAATCCCCCTCCCCTCCTTCTGGGGCGGCTACCGCGTCCAACCCCAATCCATCGAATTCTGGCAAGGCGGCCCCGCAAGACTGCATGACCGCTTTCTCTATCAGAAAACAGACAGCGAGTGGAACATATCACGGCTCTCGCCGTAACCGTCCCGGGAAATGAAAAGGCCAGGCGTTGCGATTCTTGGATTCATGGGATTTTGCATCGCGATCTTCACATATTTACATTTTTCTTCTCCCAGCTCCGATTTGGAGGTTTCTTTGGGATCTCAGGATTCGGCTCCCCGGAATCAAGCAGCCGGAATAACAAACACTGATGAAGGCTCAAATCGGATATCAAAGAGTCGCGAAAAGAGGTCGGAGAAGTCGCAGCAACGAAAATCCGATTCGGAGACGCCAGCGGAATTTCTTGATGATGAAAGAATGCTCAATGAGGAACAATTGAAAGCCCTTGGCCTGAGCAACGAGACGACATCGAAAATCATCGAAGCCTATAACAGAAATTGTGAAGCAATATCGAATGAAATTGCATTGCACTTCCTGAGTCATTGCACGGAGGTGCAGACTGAAGATGGATCCTACATCTACGTTCTCCAAGGAGATCCGATTTTGGCCAGCAAGCTTGAAACCAGAATGCAGAACGCTCTTACCGAAGCAGTCGGATCCGGATCCAAGGGTAGCGAACTTGCCAATCAAATCATCGACCAGATGAGAGGAAAGCTACTCCTCAATTTTGGCTCAGATGATATGATTGCGGCGGCATATCGAGGCCTTACTCCCGAAGGGAAATGGGCAGATGGAATATTGATCAATGCCACCACACCAGGGATGATTGATTACTATCGCGAACATGGCTGGCCTGCTGGGGAAGATATCCATCAAAGCACTGGCAGGGCTGTTTTTCACCCGATTGAAAAGCCTTGATATCCGCACATCGCAAGATGGAAATCCGCGCACGGAATGTTCGAGCTCGAGCGCAGCACTCTCACCCCTTGCGCTTCAAGAACCACACCAACGCACCTAACAGCACAATCGCTGCGGCGATGATCCATTTGGGGAATCCGGAGGGTTTCAGATCATCATAAACTTTGGAGGGTGCCGCAGGGGTGGTGGTAGAGCCGGGCATGACTAGGCCTTCCGGCATGGCAAGGTCCGCGAGTGTGAGTTGGGGTTTTCCGACTTCACTGCGCAGGGCCTTTACTTGTTCCGCAGTCACAGCCGGGGCGGAGTTGCCGAAGGAGTTGCGCACATAGGTGAGCACGGCGGCGATCTGATCATCGGATTGGTAGGCGAGCGGAGCCATTCCTCCGGCATACTCGCGCATTTCGCCCTTCACCGGAATCGGCCCTACCAAGCCGCGGAGCTGGATGCGAATGAGGTTTTCCACCGGGCCGTTCACCCACTCGGATTTTGCAAGCGGCGGTGCGGCGGCGGTGCCTGCCCCAGTCTGTCCGTGGCAGGCGGCGCAGATCATGAATTGCACTTTCCCGGTCTTCATCACCTCCGCATCGGGCGGCACGGCTTCCACTGCGGAGGCAGGCGCAATTCCCAACAGAACCGGGATGAGGAGGGCGGCGAAGATTTTCATTCCGCCGCGACTATCCAAGCGGATGCGTCCGATGCAAACGGGAAACTCCACTTCATTTTCCAACAACAAGGAGCCCGGAGTGGCGGACCACTCCGGGCTCGAAACAACCCAATACTCCAGAGAAATCGGATCAGAACTTCCAAATCAGGTCCAGCGTCACACGGGATTCCATGAGGCTGTTTTCTTCATCGGTGAGCGGAATTTCATAAGCGGCACCCACGTCGATCGAGTCGGTAAGACGCGAGCGGAAGCCAAGGGCGGCGGTGACCAGATCGCGGTTGCGATGTGAGTTGGCGGCACCCACGTTGAAGAAGTCGCCTCCTTCGAAGTCGATCACGGCAGGCACCAATCCGCCGACCTGGTCAGGATAATTGCCGGTGCCATTGCCGGATTCAATGACATGGAACCAGTTGATTTCCACCAAGGGAATGAACCACTTGCTGACTTCATAACTGGCATGCGCGCTCAGGAAGGATGTGGTGGATTGTTCATCCGAAAAAGGAAGCTGCACACCGGCACCGGCGGCGAACTGCCACTCGTCCATCAGTTTCAATCCGGAAACGATGAGGTTCACCGCGCCATCGCCTTCACCTTGGAAGACATCGCTGTTGCCAGTGGGAAGTTCGAAAGTCGCGGTTCCACTCAAAGCAGTGCCGGATGCGGGATCGAGAATGAAAGCATATTTGAGGCCTGCGCCGAGATTGGCAAATCCAGTCTCGCTGGTAAGCGTGGCATCCGGATTCATGTCCACATAACCGTCCTTGGTGGCGACGATCGACAGACGGTCGTTGATGGCGATTTCAAATTGCAATGCATAGACTTCCACATCACCACCCAGCGGCAGTGAACCGAGGCGGGTGTTGATTTGATCCGGCAACGAGTGATAGATGAAAATCGGGTGGACATTGGTCGAAGGCAGTGCGAGGTCGAACAAGGTCGGATTGCTGATCGGCCGGCGGGCCTGGGCGAAGCCATCGCTGGAAGCGGTGGGAGCGGGCGTCGCGATGTCGCTCACGACACTGCCAGCGAGGACGAAGGAACTCAGAAGACCGAAGGTTCCGAGGGCGGTGATGGATTGTTTCATAGGATGTGTATGGATTTTGTGGGGGTTCAGATTGCGCCCGCAGTGTCCCTGCTTGCCGACATTCGTGCTACTCATGGCTTGTCATCCATTCCGCATTTCTTGAGGGGGCGGTCTGGATTTCCCCTCATTGGAAACTTGCCCCTTCTTCCCGATTCTGCCAGTTTCCACGAATCATGCGCTGGGAAGGAAGACGCCAAAGTGAAAATGTAGAGGATCGTCGCGGCCAGGGCACCCGCCGG
>JALOTR010000506.1 GCA_025457805.1 Akkermansiaceae bacterium
GGGGAATTTTTTTTGGCCCGAATATTGATTGTGGGTAGTGGCAATTTTTGCACAGAATTGTACGAACGCGCTGCGGAGAGTCGTTACTAACGTAATTTTGAGCACGGCAGGATGCGGCGCTTTCTTGGGTGCAATCCGATGCCCGCTGGATATCCAGTGCATGATGAAACATGGCGACGCCTTGTGTTTGAGAGCAATGAGGATGGACGCGGGAGTCCAGACGGGCTTAGCCTCGCTGCGTGCTGCCATGGTTTTCCAATGACCGATTCCCGCTTTACCTCGCGCCGATGGCCGGGGTGACGGATGTGATTTTCCGCCAGATCTGCAAGGAGCTGGGGGCGGATGTGATGGTGACGGAGTTTGTCTCCGCAGAGGGGATCATGCAGGCGGATGAGCGGACGCGGAAATACACGGAGTTCACCGAGGAGCAGCGCCCGGTCGGCGTGCAGCTTTTCGGCGGCGATGGCGAGCGGATGGGGGAGGCGGCGAAGAAGATCATCGATTGGAAGCGCCCGGATTTCATTGATATCAATTTTGGCTGTCCGGTGAACAAGGTGGTGGCGAAGAATGGGGGCTCGTCTTTGTTGAAGGACTGCCCGGTTCTTTCGTCGGTGGCTTCAGGCGTGGCAAAGGCGGTGGGTGACCAGGTGCCGGTGACCGCCAAGATGCGGATCGGCTGGGATGAGAAGTCGGTGAATGCAGTGGAGGTGGCAAAAATTCTCGAAGATTGCGGCATGCAGGCCATCGCCGTGCACGGTCGCACCCGGGCGCAAGGCTATGGCGGCGCGGCGGACTGGGAAGTGATCGATGCCGTGGCGCGGGCGGTTTCCGTGCCGGTGATTGGCAATGGCGATGTTACTTGCGGAGCGGACGTCGCCCGCAGGAAACAGGAGACTGCGGTTTCCGGCATCATGATCGGCCGTGCGGCGATGCAGAATCCGTGGGTCTTCCGCGAGGCGAAGGAGTATCTCGAAACGGGCAAAGAACCCATGGGGATCGATTTGGAAGAGCGTTGGGAAATGGTCATCCGCCATTGCCGCATGGCGGTGGGCAGCAATCGTTATGGCAGTGAAAAACAAACGCTCACCGCCATGCGTTCGCGATTGATGGCGTATTGCAAGGGCTTCCCCGGAGCGAAGGAATTGCGGCAGAAGTTATGTCATGTTTCCTCCATCATGGAAGTGGAGGATCTTGCTGCTTTTTCGCTGAGTCGGCTGGAGTTGGCGGACTCATGAGTCGGCAGAACTCAAGGTTGCTTCAAGCGGATGAAACGTTTGGCAGCCGGTGTGATCGGCGTGTTGTCCCGCACCCGCAGCAGATCCGGACGATCCACCATTACCGTGGTGTGTGCTTTGCCGCTGAACCAACGGACCCGGTCGGTGGAGACTTCGATGGAAGAGGCATTGATTGCCGGGTAAGCCGCGCGCCGGATGGTGATGCAGCGATATTTCAATCCATCCACGACCACGATGGAGACTTCGGGCTTGGGCCTCGAAGCGGGCAGGGGAGTAAGGGTGAAATCATCGATGATGGCGGATTTTTTGAGATTCGGAGCACTGGTTGATGCCGTCAGGACGATATCGAAATCACGCTGTGAAGGATCGTTGCTGGTGATGCGGAGATAGGCGAACGGGCTATTGCCGGATGGAATCTTGAGCGACACTCTGAGGGTTGTGGACTTGCCCGGCAGGAGGGATTTGACCCTCAAGGGGACCACCGAGAAACCGGAGCCCGCGCCCTCGGTGATCCTGGCTGTTAGATTGGTGAGCGGTGCCATGCCGCGATTCCGGATGGTGATCGTGCGGGTGGATGAAGCTGCAAGCTCGACGAAATCACTGTCCGCGATCGTTTTGTTGCCGATGGCAATCTCCATTTTCGGAGTAGCGATTCCATTGCCGGTCAGCGGGATGGCATAACTGGATTGGTTGGGATCATTGCTTCTGATTTCGAGTGAAGCCGTGCGTGGTCCCGCGCTTTTGGGTGAGAACTGGATGACCAGGCTGCGAGAGACACCCGGTGGCAGGGTGATGCCACTGGGCCCTGTAGGTGTGAAGTCGCCCGCATGGCTGCCCGTAATGCGGATCGAGCTGATGCTGAGCGGTGCATTGCCGGAGTTCCGCACGAGGATGGTTTGGGAAGCACCTTTGGAGCCGGGAGTAGCGGAACCAAAGGCAAGCGTTTCGCCTTCTGGTCCCCATGCCTGCCCTGACACCCGGCTTACGGCGAGGGATGGCTTGGTGACGCCGGTGCCGCTGAGTTGGATAACGAAGACCGGTTCATCGGTGTCATTGCTTGTGATCCGGAGTTCGGAGTTGAAGACCCCGGCGGAGGACGGCCGGAACATGACGGCCAAGGACATGCTCGCGCCGGGGGCGAGACTGTTCCGCTCGAGGGAACCAGTGAGAAATGCCGCCGAGTTGAGTGCGCCGGAGGCAAGGCCAAGCCGCTCCAAGGGGGCGCTTCCGCTGTTGACGATGGTGATGGAACGGGACAGCAGAGGAGAGTTCACATCCATTTTTCCAAAATCGAATCGCCCGCCTCCTGTGGGCAAAGTGATATCTTCCGCCAGCACGGTGATTTCGGGTTTGGCAAAGGCGGTGCCCGCGATCGGTATGTCGATGATGCTGTTGTCGGGATCGTTGCTGGTGATCCGGATGGCTGCGGACCGGTTGCCCACGGTCTTCGGCTGAAAGGCGGCAGAGAAGGTGGCGCTTGCTCCGGGAGCAAGGCGAGTGATGGCGAACTTGCGGAGGTTGAAATCAGCGAGATGATTGCCAGTCAACTGCAAGGAAAGATCGGCAAGATCGGCACTGCCGCGGTTGCGGACCACATAAGTGACTTCGGGGCTCAGGGTGCGAAGCTCGAATGAACCGAAAGAGTGAGAATGCGATGTCCTTGCGAGACCTGCTGGAACGGTGGCGAGGCTGATTTCGATTTGTGGCAGCGCCACACCGTTGCCGTTGAGGTCGATGACGAATTCGGATTCATCCGCATCGTTGCTGACGATGTGGAGGCTTGCAGTCCTCGGGCCGGACACACTTGGCATGAATGATACCTCGATGTTCGTCGATGCGCCGGGAGCAAGCGTTCCTGAGGAGGGCGGGGTGATGGAGAAATCCGCGGCATGGGATCCGCCGATCCATGCCCTTATTCCGCTGAGGTCAGCCGTGCCATCATTGCGTAGGGTGAGGGTCCTGCGGGATGGCGTGGTGAGGAGTTCGACGTTCGGGAACGGGATGAAAGCCGATCCATTCCGCAGGTCGGCAGCCCCGGCGGGAGCGATGGCGATTTCAGGGACTGCCACTCCGATTCCTGACAGAGAGATATCATAAACGGATTCATCCGCATCGTCGTTTGAGATGCGCAACCAAGCAGTCCTGCTGCCTGCGGCAAGGGGGCGGAAGCTGATGCCGATCCTTGCGACTCCTCCTGGCGCGATGGTGGCCGGGCTGGCGGCAAGAATGGT
>JALOTR010000507.1 GCA_025457805.1 Akkermansiaceae bacterium
TCGCGAACGGCATGCAAATCATAGGCCACAGAACCCGACGGACGGATCGGATCTTCGGGCGACAGACCAAAAAAATCGCCCGCGTGGAGGCTGCCAAGCAGGTGGCGGCCTTCCAGGGGGACATTGCGTGGGTCGATGGTGAGTAAGGCCATGGGGAGAGGGGCAAGGCAAGAGAAGCGAGGCGGGTCAAAGCAGACCGGCTTCGCGAAAGCTGAAGTAGGGACTGGTGCGCGTGGGGGCTGGGGCGCCGATGATGACGTGATCCACAAACTGAATGCCGACAATGCTAGCGGCCTCGCGAATGCGGCGAGTCATGCGCAGATCGGCCTCGCTCGGGGAGGGATCGCCGGAAGGGTGATTGTGGAGCATCACAAACCCATACGCGGCATGGATCAAGGCTGGGCGTAGCACGTCACGGGCATGCGCCATGGACTCATTGACGGTGCCATAGGAGACCTGCTCCTGACGCATGAAACTCAGCCGGGTGTTGAGCAGCAAGACGCGCACCGTTTCGTGCGGGAGCTGCTGCATCTCCATGCCCGCAAAACGATAGATTCGCTCGGGCGAGTCCATGGGGTGCTCGAGCAACGTTTCGCGTTCCGCGCGACGCCCGAGTTCAAAGGCGGCAGCGAGCAGAGCGGCTTTGGCGGGACCGAGCGCCTTTTCGGCCTTGAGCTGGGCGGGGGAAAGTCGGGCAAAGTGGCGCAGGCTGCCGTGAGTTTTCAGAAGTCGCTGCGCGACCTGCAGGGCGTTTTCGCCCGGAAGGCCGGTGTTGATGAAAAGAGCCAGCAGCTCCGCGTCGCTGAGAGCAGAAGGCCCCAGACGATGCAGCCGCTCGCGGGGCCGGTCCTCTTGGGGCAGATCCTGGATGCGGTTCGTGGCGGGACCAGGGGATGCGACGGGGTCTGGCGTGAGATCGCTCAAAACCTCCGCAGTCAAGCCATGACGCGGCAGTTGTCGAGAAGCTTGTGCAGGTAGCCTGCGGTTCCGATGAGCGCTTGCCGGTAAATGCTGTCCGGAAGGCAATCCAACTCGGCGACGGCTTCCCGCAGCAGATTCAAGGCATCGCTGATGGATCGTTCGATGGCTCCCTCGTAATCCGCAATGCCGGCCAGAATGGAAGTGTCCATGGGCTCGCCTTTGAGCAGCATGCGATTGAGCTTGGTCTTCTGCGCCTCGGTGGCATTCATCAAAAGGTATAGGATGGGCAGGGTGAGTTTGCCCTTCACGAGATCCGTGCGGAGTGTTTTACCGACGACTTCTTCGGAACCCACAAGATCCAGGCAGTCATCATAGATCTGATAGGCCGTGCCCAGCTTCATGCCGTAATCATAGAGGCGGGCTTCGGTTTCCTCATCGAGGCCGGAGAGCTTGCCTGCGAGCCCGGTGGCGGCGGCGAAGAGCGCGCCGGTTTTCATTCCAATCACGCGGAAGTATTCGGCCTTGGTGAAGGTGAGATCGAATCGGCGTTGCGTCTGGATGATTTCCCCTTGGCAGACTTCGCGAGCGGCATTGCCGACCTTGCGGCAGATATCGATACTGTCGAAGTCCGTGGCGAGGGTCAGGGCGTGCGAAAACAAGGCATCGCCCAGAAGCACAGAAAGCGCATTTCCCCACTTCGCGTTCGCGGTGGGAACCATGCGGCGGGTGTTGGCACCGTCGATGATGTCGTCGTGCACGAGCGTCGCCATGTGGATGAGTTCCAGAATGACGCCGATCTTGAGGTGGTCTCCGGTGACACCGCCTGCCGCGCCGCCGACGAGGATGGCGAGGGCCGGGCGGATGCGTTTGCCGGAGGTGTTGCAGATGTAGGCGACGTAGGGCTCGATGGCGGGATCGAATCCGCGGACTTGCTCACGGATGGAAACTTCAACGCGCTCCAATTCGGGCCGCACGAGTTCAAATGGAAAAAGATCGCCGCGGGGTGGTGTTGTGGTGGTGGCCATGATGTCGGGCGCCACAACCATCCACAATAAGTCGGCTCCCGCAACCCGGATATTGGATGCTAATCGGAAGAATTTCCCGTTTCTCGCGTTTTCTCCCGAAGAAGCAGCACATCGCATGCCTCATCGCGGCCCAGGCTCCCGTCGGATTCTGCTTTGGGGAGGTCAAAGGTGAACCCGGCACGCCCCAACTTCCTGGACTGCCCTCCCACGTTCACGACGCAAACCGCCCTCAGCCCCCGCTTTTCCGCGGTAATTCCGACCTATCTGCTTGCTAGCGGCTCCCGGGGAGTTCTAGCTGGTCGCATCCTATGAAAAAACGAGCGACTTGGTGGATGATCCCTGCGGTGGCCTTGAGCCTCGCAGCGTGTGAAAAGAAAACAGAGGAAGTCAAAGCCCCGGAGCCCGCTCCAGCAGCGGCGACGCCCGCGGAACCGACCCCGCCAGCAGTCCCGGAAGCCCCACCGGTGGTTAAAGTCCCGGAGATGAGCGCTGAAGAACGAGCCGCCAAGTTGGGCTTCGTGAAACATCTTCCCAAGGAAACCGAGGTCGTCATGGCCTTCCACAACGGCACGAAGTCCGCCGAGCGCATCAAATCCAGCAAGCTCTGGAAACTCGTCGAAACCGAGATGGGCGCTGGTGCCTTTGCCCCCGGCGGTGCCGAGGAAATGGATGAGGAACTCCCACTTCCCGAAGTCGAGCAGGATGCGGATGCCGCAGATGCTGCAGATGAGATCGCTCCTCCGGCCGATGCCACCGATGCAGGCATTCCCGAAGAAGATCCCATGGGACCCGCCACCCTGTTTGGCACGGAATTCACCG
Organism: Akkermansiaceae bacterium; assembly: GCA_025457805.1. Classification (GTDB taxonomy): domain Bacteria; phylum Verrucomicrobiota; class Verrucomicrobiia; order Verrucomicrobiales; family Akkermansiaceae; genus Luteolibacter. The sequence goes on from JALOTR010000507.1 coordinate 2,766, forward strand.
TGGCCCTCGGCAAATCCGTCGGTGAGCAGACCGACCACCTTCTCACCCTGAACCGCCGTTCCAGCTATTTCCAAATGCGCGGATTGGCCAAGACCTTGGTCGCATCCGCCAAGTCAGGTGACTTCTCAGAAGTCGAATCCGCTCTCGCCAGCCAATTCGGCCCTGAGCTTTTCAAGGACCTTCTCGCCGACAAGGAATCTGGCGTCGAACTCTTCGAGAAAATGAGAATGCCGCCCCTCTATCTGGCATTCCGCACCAAGTCCTCGGAGCGCGATCCCGCTGCGCAACAACTCGCATCCCTCACCGAAAACCTCGGCATGTTCGGCGAGGAAATCGTGGAATCCATCGAGGTGGAAAAAGCCGGCCAGAAATTCGCAGGAAAGAAAATCAATGGAGCAAAGATTGCCGAAAGCATGAAGGAAAGCCGCGGCGATCTTGAGTCCATGATGGATGCCGCATCCGTGGACAAAATCCTCGCCGCCATCGCCAAGAGAGACCTCGTGGTCCTCAGCGGCACCATTGGCGATTATGTGGTTCTTTTCATCGGCGCATCCACGGATGATCTCGTGTTCGCTCCTGATATCGCAAGCTCGATGGTATCTAACGATTCCCTCAAGTTCAGCGATCCCTATGCTTCCAAGGAACTCGCCGCTGTGATTTACGG
>JALOTR010000508.1 GCA_025457805.1 Akkermansiaceae bacterium
CATCGCTTTTTTTGAAAAACCAGCGCGCCAGCAGGGGGAAAAGGAAAACCACAATGCTCGCGAAAACAATCAGTGACAAAAAAAGCCTAAGCCAAAAATTTCCGGTCATCTCGCCTGTTGACATTCCAACGACAACCGCCAGTTATATCTATTCAATACCGAGCACCGCGGCCAATCCGCCTGCTGGGTGGCGACGGATCCCTCCAATGGAGATCGCTTCATCGCTCTTTTCAATCTATCCGATAGTGAGGCGCCGGCGGTGTTCAATCCCGAACACGAACACATGCGGGGTGCCTTCCGCGTGCGGGACCTCTGGGAGCGCAAAGAACTTGGAGTCATTAAGGGCGCACACCGGGTGATTCTTCCGGCCCACGGCGCGGGGCTATATCGTTTCAGCAAAGACACCCAATCATGAAACCGCTGATTATCCCCTTGGTCGCACTCGCCTCTGGATTCGCAGGCTTGCAATGGAACACCGAATCAGTTCCGCCGGTGCCACATCCACGCCATGAGGCGGCCTTTGCCGCTGCCGATGGGCGCTTCTATCTCATGGGCGGGCGCCGCATCCAGCCCACCGATTGTTTCGATCCCTCGACAGGCCTTTGGAAGTCCATCGCCAAGCCCCCGCTTGAAATCCATCACTTCCAACCTCTGGTCCGCGGTCACGAAATCTGGGTGATCGGCGCTCTGACCGGAAAGTTCCCCAACGAAACCCCGGTCCCGGAAATCCATATCTACGACACCCGCACCGATGCCTGGCGCAAGGGTCCCGTCATCCCGGAAGATCGCCGCCGGGGCGGCGCGGGCGTGGTCGAGCATGAAGGAAAAATCTATCTCGTCTGCGGCATCCAGCGCGGTCACATGGGCGGCTTTGTCCCATGGCTGGACTGCTTCGATCCCGCCACAGGCACATGGCAGAAACTCGCCGATGCCCCGCATGCCCGCGATCACTTCCAATCCGTCATCGTCGATGGAAAAATCTACAATGCCGGCGGACGGCGCACGTCCCATGAAACCAAGGAGTTGATGAGTCTCACCGTTCCGGAGGTGGATGTATATGATATGGCTTCCGGCGCATGGAGCACTCTCAAGGAACCGATTCCCACTCCTCGCGCTGGCACCTCCTCCATCGCCATCGGCAACAGCGTCGTCGTCGCCGGCGGGGAATCCGCCACCCAGCCGCTCGCCCACAATGAAGTCGAATCACTCGATACGCGCACCGGCGCATGGTCGGCCCTGCCTCCGCTTCAGCGCGGGCGACACGGCAGCGGCCTGATTTTCCACGATGGAAAACTCTTCACTGCTTCCGGTTCCGGCCGCCGTGGTGGCCAGCCGGAACTCGACTCCATGGAATCCATCAAGCTCCCGGATTCCTTCATCAAATAACATCATGATCCGCATCATTCTTCCCATCTTCCTGCTCTCCGCCTCCCTGGCCTGCGCGCAACTCATCGTCGATCCCGGCCCGGGCGTGGAATCCCTGCGTTCCAAGATCTATCAAGTCAGCGTCAAAGGCAACGGTGGGGAAGGGGACAGTTATGTCTATCAGAGTGATAATAACGCGGACTTCAAGATGTTCCCACCCGGGACATTCATGGCCACTGCCAACCACTGGACCTCGTTCTGTTTCGATGGAACCGCCACCGTGCGCATCCGCAAGCTGGATGGCTCCTCTCCGCGCAGCGTCCGCATCCGCCCCGCATCTGCCGGCATCCAGGCGGAAATCATTGGTCACGAGGTGGTCTTCAAGCTCGACCGCCCGCGCCAGCTTTCGGTTGAAATCGATGCCCCGGATGAACTCATTCCCCAGCCGCTTCTGATCTTTGCGAACCCGCCTGAGAAAAATCCTCCCAGCCCTGCGGAAAGCTGGAACTACGCGGAAAAGGGACTTCCTTCCGCCGATCGGAAAAAACCGCTTGTCCTGCATTTTCCACGGGGTGTTCACAATTTGGTGCGAACGGAGGGAGTCCCGCTCAACCCCGGATTCCGTCTCCGCTCGGGGGACAAGGTGCACCTCGCACACGGGGCCTATGTCATCGGAGCCTTCCGCTCCACAAGCGATGCCCGCAACATCCGAATCAGCGGACGCGGAACTCTCTCCGCTCTCGGCGAGCCCTTCGTGAAAACCAAATACCGGCCCCTCAAGCCGGATGCCGATATCGAGTTCAGCTATTCCCGCTGCGGCGAACACCTCGTCCAACTCCAAGGCCGCGATCATCATGTGGAAGGCATCGTTTTCACCGATCCCGCCCACTTCTGTATCAACATCAGCGATGCCTCCCGCGTCGAAAACATCAAGTGCTTCGGTTGGCACTACTCCACCGATGGCATCGGCATCGGTTCGGACACCGTGCTGCGCGACTCGTTTTTCAAATGCAATGACGACTCCATCAAACTCTACAACGACGGCATCGACGTCGCCAACTGTGTGATCTGGCAACAGTTCAATGGTGCCGCCTTCCAGTTCTCCTGGGGGCACGGCGGCGTGAAAAAAGGCTTCACGGTGCGCGACATTGATATCATCCACGACGAACACCGCCGCGATGCCAACAACCGCGGCCTTTTCTCCTGCGTCAAACTGGAGAAGCCCATGCGCGGCATGCTCTTCGAAAACATCCGCGTCGAGGGTGACTCTTTCCGCCTCATCGACCTGCGGGTGCATCAAGGCGGTTCCATCTCCGATCTCACCCTCCGCAACGTTTCCGTCCAAGGCCGCATCCTCGATGCGAACTACCTCCGCGCCCGTGGCGGATCCTTTGGAAACCTGGTCATTCAGGGCCTCAGAATTGGCGGCACCTCCGTCACGGCCGAATCCATGAAACTCGTCACCGAGGGCGAAGTCCCGCCACCCAACTTCAAGCCTTGAATCAAATGTGGAGCCGAACGGCACCTGCAACAGAGGTAGAACGTGTGCGCTATCGCTTGTGACTTTGCGATTTGATGGGGAGAAATCGGTAACGTTCCATTGTTGTGGAACATTTTTATCCAAACCCATGACACCGATGAAGTTGAATTCCCAATTTCCACCTATTTGTATTCGAAATTTGGATCACCAGCGTGGATTCGCTCTCGTCGTAACGCTTTCGCTGATGATTCTATTGACCATCATTGCTGTGGGATTGCTCACCTTGTCGAGTATATCACTGCGCTCCTCCAGCCAAGGCGAAGCCATGGCGATCGCCCGCTCTAACGCAAGAGTGGCATTGATGATGGCGATCGGAGATCTCCAAAAGCTCGCCGGACCAGACCAGCGGATCACAGCGCGAGCGGATCTGCTGGATGAGAACGCCGCAAATCCGCGTTTGACCGGAGTTTGGAAATCCTGGGACATCAAGGCAAACCCGCCCCCGACTGCTTCGGAATACGAAAAATCCGAGCGGGACAAGAAGTTTCTGGGTTGGTTGACATCAAGTGCGGATGGCATCG
>JALOTR010000509.1 GCA_025457805.1 Akkermansiaceae bacterium
CCTTATTTTCACAACAAAAAAGGCCGCACACTCGTGCGGCCTTCTCTGTTTTCTGTCAGGAAACTTGTTGAAACCGGGGACCTCTCCCCTCGACGGATGAAAAGATGTCAGAAATCCGGGGGCTTGTCATGTCCCTAAGATTTGGGACACGGGAGGGGGAGACGCAAGACGCAAGACTTCAAGACACAAGACAGAAGAGAAGACCCCGACCACTTCTTCCGCCTCAGTTCCATCAGTGGTTCTCAGTGTTTCAGTGGTTCCCTGCTCGATCCTGGATTCGGCAAATGACCACAGATTGTTGGATTACGCAGATTTCACAGATTGGAAAAGGGGCTTGATTCTCTTCATCTGAGAAATCTGAGAAATCTGAGAAATCTGTGGTTCCCACGTTTTTCCCGGAAGACGCGCCCCAATCACGACAGATCCAAAAATCCCCTCCGGATCGCCTCACTCACGGCGGCGGGGAGGTTGCGGACGTGGAGTTTGTCGAAGCTGCGCTTGATGTATTCCGTCACGGAGTGGGCGCTGAGCTTGAGTTCGTCGGCGATTTCCTGGCGGGTGAGGCCTTTGGCGGCGAGCTGTAGGACCTCGCACTCGCGGGTGGAAAGCGACTCGGCATCCGGGATGGGACTGAGTTTCCGGAAAGTTTGCAGGATCATGCCCGCGATCTTGGGATCGAGCGGCGTGCCACCGGCGAGGACTTCTTCGAGGGTTTCCATCAGGCGAGTGGCACTGCCGGCTTTGACGAGGTAGCCGTGGGCTCCGGCTTCGAGGGCGGCGAAGACTTTGGCTTTATCGGTGAAGGCGGTGAGCACGAGAACGCGTGCTTCGGGAAGAAGTTCGCGCACTTGTTTGATGCCCTCGATGCCGCTCATTCCGGGCAGGCCGAGATCGGAGAGCACGAGATCGGTTTTCAAACCACCACGAAACGCCTCCAGCGCATCCTCCATCGTGGAAAATCCACCCACGCATTGGTAGCCGCCGCGTTGTTCCAGCACCATCGAGACGGATTCCCGGAAATCGGCATGATCCTCGATGAGCACGAGGCGGATGGGTTTGTCTTTGGTGGGCGGCGGCAGTGGCATGGGCAGGAATGGATAGCGCAGATGAAGGGGCGGGGAAAGCCCGGCTTTGAATTGCCTCAAGCCGGGGTGCTGGAAACCGGCACCGGCTTGCGGAGCCGTTTGCGGGTGATGGGAACGATGAGCGTGAGCGAGGTCCCCTGCCCCGGGCTGCTCGCCACCTGAAGCTCGGCGCCGAGGGCCGTGGTGCGCTGGCGCAGCGCGCGCAGGGTGGCCGGGCGTTCGAGTTTCGCGGGATCGATGCCCACTCCGTCGTCAGAGATACGGATTTGGAAATGGCCATCCGTTTTATCCACCCGGATGTCCACCTTGCTGGCCTTGGCGTGGCGAAGGATGTTGTGGAGGGCCTCGCGGAAAAACAGAAACAAGTGGCGCGTGTCTTCTTCCGGCAGTTCGACCTGCCATGCGTCTTCATTGGCATGGAACTTCCAGGTGAGCATTTCCAGCATGATAGAACTCGTTTCCCGCAAGTGCTCGACAGTGCCGATGCGATGATCGCCGCCCGGTCGCAAAAGCCACACGATATCACGCACGGCGCTCACCGTTTCCGCGGCGATGCGCTGGATGCGTTTCAACTCATCGGAAGGACCCGCGCGGCCTTCCGCGAGATCGGCAAACATCTGGATGCTTCCCAAATTGCTGCCCACCTCATCGTGGAGATCGCCGGCGATACGTTCGCGCACTTTGAGCAGTTCGCGGTTCGCCTGGATGCGGTAGCGGATGGGCAGCGCAATAATGGTGAAGGCTCCGGCCACGCCGAGAATGGCAAAAACCCAAAGTCCCGCCCTGCGCCAACCGGCTGTTACTTCGTCGGCCTCTGCCTGAAGATCGTGAAGCTGGGTCTCGGTGACGAGGCGCTTGTCGAGCAAGCCCATCCACTCGGGCACGGAGACGAGTTTTCCTTCGGGTCCGTAGCCATCGCTCAACGCCGCGCCACTCCAATAACGGCCACCCGGCGCAATGAGATTCAACATGCCATCGGAAGATCGAACTCCGCGTCCAAGCGCTTTGTTTTGATCACCAGACAACACTTCCACCTCACTCAATGCAAAGAACGCAGGATAACTTTCAAATGCTTTCCATAACTGCACCGCCTCGACTTTGACATATCTTCCGCGAACCGGCTCGAAGGGAAAAACCACCGGATTGTGGCCGGGATTCCGCAGCTCGCTGGCAGTCACCGGTTTCCAGGACTCCGGGAGATTCGGCTCGCCGGAGTCCGATATGGAGATCGCCAATTTCGTGGGAAATCCAAAGCCGCTCGGCAGATCGGAGGTCGGACGTTTCGCCGGGAGCAATCTCACGGAATCCAATTCCATCTTCTCGCCAAGATCCACCACGAGCGAGGCTGGCTTGTTCGGATCATTTCTCCCCTCGGAAAGCCAGCCAATATTTCGATGTTCCGCCGCAGGCACTTCGGGCAGGCCGAGCGGGGTTTGGCCATCGACCAAAAACGATGGGCTCCAATGCCAGGGCGCCGGAGGTGTCACTCCACCGATGCTTTTGACCTCGCTGCCACGGGCGATGTTTCTGCCATCTTCGAAAGCAAAAACCTCGGCCCATGCATGCACAAAGGCCCCCTCGCCTTCCGGATCAGGCAAGAGCCGGGCCGCGGTGATCCGGATACCTGCGCACTCCATCGGCGGCGAAATCTGATAGAAAAACGGGTGCCCCTTGCGGATGGGATGCGAGCGGGTGTGACGCTCGCGGGCCACTTCGGCGATGGCCTTGCCATCCGCATCGATGAGTTCCACACTGAAATCATCCGGCAGTCCGTATTGTGCATCCAGCCCCTGCGTGGTGTAGCGCCGCGCTGGCACTAGCGCTACTTGATCGACCTTCGCCAACGCCGGCCAGCTGACTTCCACCGCATGCAGGGTTCCCTGCACAGGGACCGCCCTTGGATGGATGCCCGCATATCCACCCGTGCCACCCTGATCATCGATGGGAATATCCGGCAAGGCGGCAAGTGTGGGCTGCAAGGTGGAAATTTCCGTCTGGATCTCCTTGAGTCGCGTGGAAACCGACTTCGCAAGCCGCGTGTCCCATCCCTCATCCTCCGCAGCATTCGCCCCGGCCATCGTGGCAAGAACAACAACGATGGCGGTGATTCCCTGGATGCGATTCATGAGTAGAGGGTTTGGTTGGAAACAAGGATTTCAAAAAACGGCGCTTATTCGAAATACGTATCGTCATGCGCATACGGCGGCGCACAGCAACAGAGGAAATTCAACGGCTCGATCGCCCGGATCTGGTGCCAGGCTCCGGCAGGAATGAGAATGGCATCGCCCGGACCCACTTCCCTTTCCTCGCCATCGATCTCCATCCAGCCGCG
>JALOTR010000510.1 GCA_025457805.1 Akkermansiaceae bacterium
GGGCCCGGCGTTACCTGCCGGAGGGAGACGGACTCAAGGGCACCGAAATGGCACCGGACTACGATCCACAAGGGTTCTTCGCGGAAGGGGTGAAACACCGGATCACGGTGATCAAGAAGGACCGCGATCTTTTCCTGCGCGTGGGAAACCCGGACCGGGTCGGGCACTATCACTTCCGCAACCCGCGCCTGCCCGCCATCACCGATGGCCGCGTGGGCCTGCGCCACATGTTCACCCGTTCGGCGTGCTACCAGAATTTCCAAATCAGCATGCTCCCGAACGACGACACCGGTGGAAAACCCGTGATTCCAAGCCATATTCACACGCAGCAACCCTGACCCTTCGATGAAGAGACTTGCCCATCTTTCTACAACCTTCGCCTGCCGTCATTCGGTTTCGGCAATGCTTCTGATTCTCGTGCTTCCCGGCATTTCCCGGGGCGAGGAGCGCGTGGTCAGCTATAACCGGGACGTCCGCCCCATCCTCTCGGAGAATTGTTTTCTTTGCCACGGATTCGACAAGGACAAGCGCGAGGCCGACCTCCGGCTGGACACTGAAGCGGGAGCAAAGGAATCGGCGATCGTTGCGGGGGATGCGGCAGCTTCGGAGTTTTTCAAGCGCATCACCTCCAATGACCCGGACGATGTCATGCCGCCTGCCGATTCGATCTACAAACTGAAGCCGGATCAGGTGGAAACACTGCGCCTTTGGATCGAGCAGGGCGCGGAATACGAGGAACACTGGGCGTTTAAAGATATCAAACGTCCGGCCGTTCCAGACAAAGGAGGCGCAACTCCCATCGACTCATTCCTACGCCAGACGTGGCAGGAACACGGAGTTTCCCCGGTCGCCGAAGCCGATCCGCGCGTCCTGATCCGCCGCCTGAGCTTCGATCTCCGTGGCCTGCCGCCCACACCGGAAGAGGTTGCCGATTTTGAGAGTGACCCTTCGTCCGCGAAGTATCAGGAACTGGTCAGGCAATGGACGGAGTCGATTGAATACGCCGAGCATCAGGGGCTTCGTTGGCTGGACCTGGTTCGCTGGGCGGACTCCACGGGCATGGTCAGCGATGAACCCATCGCCACCGGGCACTACCGGAAGTATGTGATCGAGGCGTTCCGCGACAACATGCCCTTTGATCGTTTCACCCGCGAACAACTCGCCGGCGATCTTTTGCCGAACCCCACCGATGAAACTCTAACCGCTTCTGCCTACAACCGATTGGTGAAAACCAACAGCGAAGCGGGCGTGATCGAGGAAGAGGCGCTGCACGCGCTCAAGGGCGAGCACGTGCGCGCTTTGGGAACTGTATGGATGGGCAAGACCACCGGTTGCGCGGAGTGCCACGATCACAAATATGATCCGATTTCCGCCAAAGATTACTATGCCATGGCTGCGTTCTTTGACGACCTCGTCGAGGCGGGGGTCTATCAGCCGGGGGATCGCCGCGTGCCGGTCCATTACCTTCACGAAAATCCCGCTAGAGCCGCGAAGGACAGGGAACTAAGCGCGCAGGCCGATGCGGTGCGGAAGGAACTCTATGAAATCGAGCCGGATGGCAACGAGCTTGCAGAGTGGGAAAAAGCCATCATCGCCGCTAGCGATGCGGCAAGGAAAGAGAAGAAGGGCGAGCCAGTGGACTTCGAGTGCGTGCCTCCAGTTCTGCCACCGGCGAAGGTCATTGAGGGAAAATTTTCACCGACTGCTGACGGACGCATGGTCACCGCGCCGCAAGGCACCCTCCACCGCCATCTCATCGGCGAGTTCATCACCGGCCCCTTGCCGAACGAAGTCCTCGGACTTTATACAAACGTAACGCTCGATCCAGCCGATCCGCCCGAGCTGATTGCATTCCAGACCGTCAATGGGGCCTATGGCCGCATGGGCTGGCACCGGGATTATTTTGTCACCTACTACTGGGGGCCGCAGGATCACCCGCTTCTGAAAAAGGAATATCCGTGGTTGGAACCCACCAAATTGATTCACATGGGCCCCCTCCCGGAAGCAGGGCAAAACGTGCGACTCGATATCCCCGCCGGGAAGTTTACGAAAACCGAATACACTCCGGTCGGCATGGCCTGGATCCAGATCGGCGGCTCCGCCACGTGGGGCGCGAGCGGCTACCGCACCGATCCGCAGCGCGCGTTCCTCAACAGCCAGCAAACCCATCTGCTCCGCTATTGGTGGGAACTCCCGCTCAATCGCGACGACCGCAACAAGTTCCCTGACCTCGTGGACACCTCGGCGCGTCTCGCCAAAGCCGACCGCAGGCCCATCCATGAGCAAGCGATCCGTATCACCTTCGCCGGAACGAAGCGCCCGGACCTCGTCGAGAAGCTGGATGATATCAATCGCGAGCTTTCCCTGCTCCGCAAAGAGGCCGAGACCACTTTGGTTAGCAAAACAGGGCCGCGTAAAATCACCCGCCTCCGCAACCGTGGCGACTTCATGGACAACTCCGGCCCGGTGCTCGATCCCGCCTTCCCCGAGTATTTCACCAAAGGTCAAACCAAGCGGAAAGGCCTTACAAGGCTCGATCTTGCAAATTGGCTCACCTCGCCGGAAAACCCGATGACAGCCCGCGTTTTCGTCAACCGGCTCTGGTATCAATTCTACGGACGCGGCATCAGCGAGACACTGCTGGATTCCGGAAACCAGGGCGACTGGCCGTCCCACCCCGAGCTGTTAGACTGGCTTGCAGCCGAGTTCATCGAGAGTGGATGGAACGTTCGCCACATGATCCGACTGATGGTTTCCACCGACGCCTATCGGCTCTCCTCCGTCCCGGATCCGAAGATGTTGGAGATCGATCCAAAGAACCGTCTCATCACCCGCCAGCTCCCCCATCGTCTCGATGCCGAGGAAATCCGCGACACCGCTCTCGCCGCCGCCGGAGTGCTTGGAAAAACCGAGGAAATTCCCGCGCGTTCGTTTTTCCCCTATCAGCCAGACGCCTACTGGGAGCAATCCAACAAAATCATGCTCGGTAGCCGCTACCAGATTTGGGCAACGGCACAAGGAGAAGACCAGCACCAACGCAGCCTCTACACCTATTGGAAACGTCAGAATCCCCATCCCTCGATGCTCGCCTTCGATGCGCCGACCCGGCAGGAATGCACGGCCCAGCGCCCGATCACGAACTCGCCCGCCCAGGCCTTGGCTCTGCTCAATGATCCCATCTACATTGAGGCTTCCCGCCTGCTCGCACGCCGCGTGATCACGTCCGCACCAGACGAGAAGACCCGTTTCGTGAATCTCTTCCGCTACGCCCTGCAACGCGAACCCTCGCCACGCGAAACCTAAGTCATCTCTCCCTCCCTCTCGTAGTGGAAGACCCATTTCGAAACCAACTCTGAAGAAGCACATGCCCTGCTGGCAATTTGCCAAAGTCAGGCTGAAAGCGCCCTGCCCGCCGG
>JALOTR010000511.1 GCA_025457805.1 Akkermansiaceae bacterium
TCATCACCGCCGAGTTGCTCGAAGCGGCCCGCGACGGCAAGTCCGTGGCGGAACTCATGAGCCTCGGCACCACCTTTGTCACGCGCGACCAAGTCATGGAAGGCGTGCCGGAAATGATTCACGACGTGCAAGTGGAGGCCACCTTCCCGGATGGCACCAAACTGGTCACCGTCCACAACCCCGTCCGCTAATCTCCCCGCTCCCCGCTCCCCTCCACCATGATCCCCGGCGAAATTCTAACAGCTCCCGGCGCTCCGGATCTCGAACTCAATGTCGGGCTCGCTACTCGGACACTCGCCGTTGCCAACACCGGCGATCGGCCCATCCAAGTGGGCAGCCATTTCCATTTTGCGGAAACCAACACCTCGCTCCACTTCGATCGCGCCGCCGCCCGCGGATTCCGTCTCGATATCCCCGCCGGCACCGCCGTGCGCTTTGAGCCGGGCGATACCCGTGAGGTTCCTCTCGTTGCATTTGCCGGAGCCCGCGTGGTCCACGGCCTCAACAATCTCGTCAATGGCCCGCTCGACGCATGAAACAATCCCGCGCCAATTACGCCGCCACCTTCGGCCCCACCACCGGCGATCAAGTCCGCCTTGCAGACACCGAATTGTTCATCGAGGTCGAACGCGACCTGATCGCTGAAAACGGCGGCTATGGCAATGAAGTGAAATTCGGTGGCGGCAAAGTGATCCGCGATGGCATGGCGCAGTCGCCCTTGGCCTGCGATGCGGAGGTGCCCGACCTCGTCATCACCAACGCCCTCATCCTCGATGCCGCCCACGGCGTGATCAAAGCGGACATCGGCATCAAACACGGCCGAATCGTCGGCATCGGCCACGCCGGAAATCCGCTGCTCCAGGATGGCATCACCATGACCATCGGTGCCGCCACGGAAATCATCGCCGGAGAAGGGTGCATCGTCACCGCGGGTGGGATCGATACCCACATCCATTTCATTTGCCCGCAGCAAATCGAACACGCCATCGCTGCCGGGATCACCACCCTCATCGGCGGCGGCACCGGTCCTGCACACGGCACTTATGCCACGACTTGCACTCCAGGCATCTGGAACATCCATCGCATGCTGGAGGCGGCAGAGGCATTTCCTGTGAATCTCGGATTTCTCGGCAAAGGCAATTGTTCCTCGCCCGAGCCGCTCCGCGAGCAGGTCCGCGCCGGTGCCATCGGCCTCAAGCTCCACGAAGACTGGGGCACCACACCCGCTGCCATCGATACTTGCCTGACGGTGGCGGATGAAATGGACGTGCAGGTGGCCATCCACACAGACACCCTCAACGAGGCAGGCTTCGTCGAAAGTACGCTCGCTGCCTTCAAGGGCCGCACCATCCACACCTATCACTCGGAAGGCGCCGGCGGCGGCCACGCGCCGGACATCATCCGCGTCTGCGGCGAGGCCAATGTGCTGCCCTCGTCCACCAATCCCACCCGACCCTTCACCGCCAATACCATCGACGAGCATCTCGACATGCTGATGGTCTGCCACCACCTCGATTCGCGCATCCCGGAAGACGTCGCCTTCGCCGAGAGCCGCATCCGCCCGGAAACCATCGCTGCCGAAGATCTGCTTCACGACCTGGGTGCCATTTCCATGACTTCATCGGACTCGCAAGCCATGGGCCGCATCGGAGAAACCATCACCCGCACCTGGCAAACCGCCCACAAGATGAAGGTCCAGTTTGGCAAACTCGAAGGACCCTCCCATCCGGCAGCCGACAATTTTCGCGCGCTCCGCTACGTTGCCAAATACACCATCTGCCCCGCCATCACCCATGGCATCGCCCACGAGGTCGGCTCCATCGAGGTCGGAAAACTTGCAGACCTCGTCATCTGGAAACCCGCCTTCTTCGGCGTGAAACCGGAAACCATCCTCAAAGGCGGCCTCATCGCCTGGGCCAACATGGGCGATCCCAACGCCTCCATTCCCACGCCACAGCCCACCTTCTACCGTCCGCAATTCGGAGCCCACGGCAAGGCCATCGCCGCCACGGCCGTCACCTTCGTCAGCGCGGCCTCGCTTGAATCCGGCAGTCTCGATTCCCTCGGCCTGCAAAAGCGCCTCGTCGCCGTGAAAAACTGCCGCGCCATCACCAAGGCCGACCTCCCCTTCAACGACGCCATGCCGGTCATCACCGTGGATCCGGACACCTACACCGTCACTGCCGACGGCCGCGAACTCCGCTGCGAGCCACTCTCCGTCCTGCCCATGGCGCAGCGCTATTTCCTTTTCTAACAAACTGGACCGCGGAACTCATTCCGCCCGGGAAAGGTCGAAGAAGACACAAGATCAGAGGGCTAAAACACCGATCATCCGCTGGGTTTCCTCTGCGAAGTGATGGCCGTCACGACCCTCGATCCACACTTGGAACGCACGGCCCATCGTGCGGAATGCAAGGAATGATCGCTGCGAACTGCATCGCTCTTGTCGTGCGATCCCCAGAGAAGCCCTATTTCAGCCTGTTCCCAGGTCCGGCACGTCCGCTGCGATGGAGAAGTCCATGAACAAAACCCTCCTGCCCTATCTGGTCGCCGCCCTGACATTTGCCGGGCTCAGCTCCTGCACCACCACTTACGATTCCTACGGTCGCCCGGTCCAGACCGTGGATCCCGGCACCGCCGCCGCCGGAGCCGCCGTCGCCGGAGTGGCCGGATATGCCATCGGCCGAAATTCCGACAACGACAAGAAGTACTACCGCGGAGGCAACTACCGCCGCAGCTACGGCGGACATCAACGCCACAGTCCCCGCCGCTGGTAACGCGGCAACCCAAGGCAGGGACCGCCTCTCCGAGCGGTCAAAGGTAGGGACCGATCCTCCGGGCGGTCCCGCGAAAGCGAAGCCAATGAAGGCAGGGACCGATCCTCCGGGCGGTCCCGCGAAAGCGAAGCCAATGAAGGCAGGGACCGATCCTCCGGGCGGTCCCGCGAAAGCGAAGCCAATGAAGGTAGGGACCGATCCTCCGGGCGGTCCTGCGAAAGCGAAGCCAATGAAGGTAGGGACCGATCCTCCGGGCGGTCCTGCGAAAGGGACGTGAATGTGAAAGCCGATGGAAGCCGGAACGACCCCACATCGGCACTTCATTCTCCCCACTTTCTCCCGGACGGCCCGGAGGTCCATCCCTGCCACGCCAGGACGGACCGGAATGCCATGGTCGCAGGCAACTCCATCCCTCCCATTGATGGCCGATATTGAACTCATCACGTGTTGCAGATTGACAACCCCATGCCCGCAGAGTTTTTGGAATCATGAAACAGCGGCAAAAGGTGACGTTGGCAGCGGTCGTTTTACTGGCAGGCATCGCCGCATGGGTATGGCTGCGTTCTTCGCCCCTCGAAACCGAAGAAGCCGCGCGCGAAGCTTCGAATCCCCCATCGCGATCACCTCGGATCGAAG
>JALOTR010000512.1 GCA_025457805.1 Akkermansiaceae bacterium
TCCCGCGTCTTCGCGGGTTTCTCCGGTCACAATGCGCGTGTCCACGCCGGTCGTCGCAGTCCATGCATCGCCGCCGTCCCAGCGCAGGGTGAAGGCTCCGCCGGTGCCGCGACCGGGCACATCGAATTGATCCAAGGCGAGAGTTTCCGAGCTGCGATCGTCACTCACCGAGCTGAAGACCGATTCAAATTCGCGCCGCTGATGCCATGCGAGTGCCTGCCATGAGGTATCTCCATTCTCGGAAGTGATGCGCAATGACAGATCGATGGCTTCAGTGGAATTTCCGGTGAGGGGAGTTCCGTTGCCGCGGTCTTCGGTGTAATAGGAAACCGTCGGTTCGATGCTGAGTCCCTGCACGGGATTCCAAGCGCCCTTGAGGTTGGCGCCCCACAAGTCCGTATCGAGTTTGCGGTCAATGGAACCGCGTTGCGTGGGACCGACGGCATAGAAGCCATCGGTATGCAGGCCGAATGCGGAGAAGGAAACCGAGCGGCTCTTTTCCTCATTGGTGAGTTGATGATAGGTGGAACCGCTGAAGGTTCCCTGGCTTCCGCCGCCGAGTTTGAGTTCGTGATGATTCTCGAATGGCTCGCGTCCATTCATCTGGATCACTCCGGCCGGGCTTTGGTTTCCCCAAACGGCGGATTGGGATGAAGGCACGATGCGGATCGAGTCCAGCGATGCCGCATCATAACGTGCCCAATATACCCAGCCGCCAAATGGATCGTTCTGCGGAATGCCATCTAACAGAACCAAGGTGCGCGATGCGGCGGTGGCCCCGGTGTTGCGCAGGCTGACTCCTGCGGAGGTGGGATTTCCAAACAACGCATTCTGCCTGCGGTACAGCGAAAACGAGGGCTCGCGCGCCAACATCTCGTCGAGCGTCCGGGGCGATTCGGTTTGGATCAACTCACGATCCCACTCCGCCAGCGCGGTTCCGGGTGATGTCTGCCGATCCGCGAGGACCACCATTTCCGGCAAGAGTTCCACCGATTGCCCGAAGGCGGGTAAAGAGGCAAGAACTGTCAGGGTGATGGAGATCCTCATGAAAATGATATCAGCTTTTGTTAGGGTCGGCGCTCTTGTCGTGGAAGGCGATGGCGAAGATGATGGCGATGGTGGCTGCCATGCCCGCAGGGAAGAGCCAGTAGTGTTTCCAATCCGTCATGGCGGTGGCAAGGATCGTCGGGTCGAGCCCATCCGGGAAGCCTTTGCCAAACATGCCGATGAGGCTTTCGATGAAACTGGCAGGAGCGGCATCACCCGAGCGAAGCTTGAGTTCATCCATCATCGGCTGGTGACCTGCGGGAGCGGCACCATAGACGCCGAGCGTGTTTGGCAAGGCGATGGTGGTGAAAGGAAAATTACCCCCGAAGGCCATGCGGAAGCCAAAGAACATGCCGAGGCCCTGGGTGAGGAAAACGAGCAGGGATTGTGCCTGGCCACGGATCTCGGCAGGTGCCTTCTTGTCGGTGTAGATGAAACCGGTGACGAAGAAGAAATCATAGCAGATGCCATGCAAGGCAACGCCCAGCAGCAGCATCCAGGCAGTTTGGTCGGGCGCGCCAAAGGCAAACAACACATATCTCCCGACCCAGCACAACATGCCGATGAGCAACATCATTTTCACACCCAGCCTGCGGAAGAAAAACGGGATGAGCAGCATGAAGATGATTTCCGACATCTGGCCGAGAGCCATCGTGGAGGCGGCTTGTTTGAAACCGGTGGCACCGAGGAATGCCGATGTCTGGCCATAGTAATAGGCCAACGGGATGCAGATGAGCATGGAACACAACGCAAACACCGCGAAGGATGGATTTTTGAGAAGCTTCAGCGCATCGAGCATCAGCAGTGAACCCACATCGATTGGTTTTCCCTTGGCAGGTGGCGGGGTGTGCGGGAGGGTGAAACTATAAACTCCCAAGGCAATGCTGGAGATGGCCCCCAGCCAGAAGATGTTCAGAGAGGCGGACCAACCGGCCGCTCCGAGAGCAAGGCCCGCCACAATCCAGCCAGTGAGTGAAGGTAATCGTATTTCCCAAGCCGAGAGTGGGCATATAACATAACATATAGGCAATCATCAGCCAAACAATGAGCCCGCCCTTTTCCGCGCCTTGGGGTGCGATGGTGGCGATGGCGCACATGATGCCGCCGCCGATGAGCATGAGCACACCCATGACCCGCTCGGATGAAAACAAGCGGTCCGCCACGAGACCGAGGAAAAGCGGCGCAATGATCGCGGCGATGGGCGCACTCTCGAAGGCACCGCCGATGAATTTCTCCAGGCCGTTGTTTCCCATCGCCAGGGCCAGCGTGACGAACCACGAGCCCCAGGCGAAGAATTGCAGGAACATCATCACCGAGAGGCGGGTGGCAGTGGAGGAATGGGCGGTGGACATGGGCGGATCGTGTGCGGGATTTACAAATACGGAACGCCGTCATCCCAATGAAACCGCTGCCTGCTGGCAAGCTGGGAAATCTCCCCCCGGGAGCGCTGAGCCCCAGCTCGGCGAGGTTTCCGCCATGGGCCAGCGGAAGCACGTGACGACTTTCAGGCAAGACTTCGATCGCTCACCCGCCCCTCAATCCCGTCTCGTCAGTTCCACGAAAACATCCTCCAGCGTGGCGACGTGGCGGAAAAGGGAGCGCAGGGGCCAGCCGTATTGCGAGGCGAGCTGGGCGATGCGTTCGCGCGAATCGGTGCCCGAATCCACCCAGACGGTGTAACGGATCCAGCCGTCTTCGAGCGGCTCGGGGGTGACTTTTTTCACGTGCTCCAGCCGGTTGAGCGCGCCGGCGGCCACTTCGGGGTCAGCCTGAAGTTCCACCTGGATGCGGCCGGCAGCGCGCATCTGGCTGGTCAAGTTGGCCGGGGTGTCGGCGGCTTTGATTTTCCCGCTATCGATAATGATCACGCGGTTGCAGGTCATTTCCACCTCGTGGAGAATGTGGGTGGAAATCAGCACGGTGTGGGATTGGCCGAGCTGTTTGATGAGTTCGCGGATCTGGCGGATCTGGTTCGGATCGAGGCCGTTGGTGGGCTCGTCGAGAATCAGCAATTCCGGGTCGTGCACCAGGGCATCGGCCAGCCCGACGCGCTGGCGGTAGCCTTTCGAGAGCGTCTTGATCATCTTGCGGCGCACCGATTCCAGCCCGCAGGTTTCCAGCACGTGGCCCACGCGTTTCCGGACGTCGCCGCCGCTGAGTCCCTTGAGTTGGGCGCGGAATTTCAGGTATTCCCGGACGCGCATGTCTTCATAGAGCGGCACGTTTTCCGGCATGTAGCCGATTTTCCGGCGGGCTTCGATCGACTGCCGGAAAATATCAAACCCCGCGATCCGCGCCGAACCCGAGGTCGGCGGCAGGTATCCGGTGAGCATCCGCAGGGTGGTCGTCTTGCCCGCGCCGTTGGGGCCGAGGAAACCGACGATCTCGCCGCGGGCGACCGAAAACGACACGTCACGCACCGCTTCATGGCGGGCGTAGCGTTTGGTGAGCTGGTGGACTTCGATCATGGTAAGTGCTGCCCCGAGGGGATCACGGAAATTCCCGGGCTTGCGCGTTGACGTGCCCGGGTGCGCCCCTTAATGAATGCCCGTGC
The DNA here is from genome assembly GCA_025457805.1 of Akkermansiaceae bacterium. Lineage (GTDB taxonomy): Bacteria > Verrucomicrobiota > Verrucomicrobiia > Verrucomicrobiales > Akkermansiaceae > Luteolibacter. Next base: position 3,602 of record JALOTR010000512.1, read on the forward strand.
GTGGCGGGCCAAGCGGGAAATTCGCGGGCTCGCCTCCTAATTTCTTACATTTCCCATGAACTCTTCGGTTTCGGCGCGACAGAATGCAGATGTGATGGAGGCGAAATATGCCCAATGGTGCGAAGACCCACGCTCCGTTGAAGAATCGTGGTCGGCATTTTTCCAGGGCTTTGAGCTCGGAATGGCGCAGTTGAAAAGCCGCGAAGCCACGGTGGAAACCAGCACCGCCACCCCGGGAGCCACCTGTTCCGATGCGGACCTGGTGTTTTTCGGCAGGGTCGTGGCGCTGATTTACAACTACCGGACGCTCGGCCACACCCAGGCCCACATCAATCCGTTAGAGGAAATCCCCGAGCGCAATCCCCGCCTCAAGCTCGACCAATTCGGGCTCTCCGAGGCCGATCTCGACCGCACCGCGTGGAATGCCTACTTCCGCCACGGCGAGAAAATGAAGCTGCGCGACATGGTCGCCACGCTGGAAGCCACCTACTCGGGCAAGATCGGTTTCGAGTTCATGCACATCCATCACACGCCGGTGCGCCACTGGCTGCGGGAACGCATCGAATCCCACGGCGTGCGCTCGGAAGGCTCGCCGGAAAAGAAACTCAACGCCCTGCGCTGGGTGCTCGAAGCGGAGGCATTTGAAAATTTCCTCGGCAAGCGATTCCTCGGTGAAAAACGCTTCTCCAACGAGGGCGGCGAAGGCGCGATGATCCTGCTCAACGCCATCCTCGAAGCCTGCCCGTCCCAAGGCGTGCAGGAAATCGAAATGGGCATGTCCCACCGCGGCCGGATGTGCGTGCTGGCGAATTTCGTGAGAAAATCCCTCACCACCGTGCTCTACGAATTCACGCCGAACTACGAGCCGGACCTCGTCGCCGGCGATGGCGATGTGAAATACCACCTCGGCTACGAGAGCATCCGCGAGTTTCCCGATGGCAAGGTGCGCGTCAGTCTCGCCGCCAATCCCAGCCACCTCGAAGCCGTCAATTCCATCGTCGAAGGCAAGGCCCGCGCCCGCCAACGCATCGTCAGCGAGACCGACGGCGGTGAAATCGAGCGCAGCAAGGTGCTCCCCATCCTCCTTCACGGCGATGCCGCATTCGCCGGTCAGGGCTCGGTCGCGGAAGTGCTCAACCTTTCCCAACTCCCCGGTTACCGCACCGGCGGCACCATCCACATCATCATCAACAACCAGATCGGCTTCACCACCGTGCCGGCCGATGCGCGTTCGTCCGCCTACGCCACGGACGTCGCCAAGATGATCGAGGCTCCGGTCTTCCACGTGAATGGTGAGGACCCCATGGAACTCTACTGGGCCGCGCTCTTCGCCCTCGAATTCCGCCAGAAATTCGGCCGCGATGTGGTCATCGACATGTATTGTTATCGCCGCCAGGGCCACAACGAGGCGGACCAGGCTGCCTTCACCCAGCCGGTCATCGCCCGCAAGATTGCGGACCGACCCACCTTCGGGAAAATTTACAAACAACAACTCGTCGCCGAGGGCATCATCTCGCAGGAGGATGTCAACGCGCTCGATCAGGCCATCTGGGACAAGCTCGAAGAGGGCTATCAGAAAATGCTTTCCCTCCAGGAAGCCGGCGACCGCACTGCCTTCAGCGGCTCCACCGGCGTGGTGCAGCCTGCCTACTCCCATGCTCCCG
>JALOTR010000513.1 GCA_025457805.1 Akkermansiaceae bacterium
GTCCAGAATGCCCACGCCATCCAGATCGGCGCGCAGAATTGCTCGCAGTTCGATTCCGGAGCCTACACCGGCGAGATCAGCGTGGTCATGCTGCGTGAGTTTTTCGTCCACTACGTCATCCTCGGCCACAGTGAGCGCCGCGCGATCTATGGCGAGACGGATGCCGTCATCAACGCCAAGATGAAAAAAGCCCGCGAGGCCAATCTCAAGCCCATCTTCTGCATCGGCGAGACCCTCGCCGAACGCGAAGCCGGCAAGCTCGAAAGCGTCCTCCGCACCCAGATCACCGAAGGCCTCAAGGACATTTCTGAAAAGGACATGCTGGAAACCGTCATCGCCTACGAACCCGTCTGGGCCATCGGCACCGGCGTCACTGCCACTTCGCAGCAAGCCCAGGACGCCCACGCCTTCGTCCGCTCCGTCATCGCCGAACTCTACGGCACCGACACCGCCGCCAAGATCCGCATCCAATACGGCGGATCGGTAAAACCCAACAACGCCGCCGAACTCATGGCCTGCCCGGACATCGACGGAGCCCTCATCGGCGGCGCCGCCCTCGAGCCCCAGAGCTTCCTAGAAATCATCCGCAACGGCACGAACTAAGGAGTGGGGACGTCTCGTCCCCACCAAAATAAGGAGTGGGGACGTCTCGTCCCCACCAAAATAAGGAGCAGGCACGTCTCGTCCCCACCCAACATAAAGAGTAGGCACATCTCGTCCCCACCTCCATCCAAGCCGCCCTTGCCAAAGCGCACGGGCGGCTTTTTCATTTCCCGGAATCACCTGCTCCCCCTCCATGGACCTCCCCGACGCCATCGCCCACTTCCTCTCCAAACCGGGAGCCGAAGAAACCACCCCGTTCGGCCCGGACGTGCTCGTTTACAAAGTGGGCGGCAAGATGTTCGCGCTGACCGCCCCAGATGACTTCCCCGCATCCATCAACCTCAAGTGCGACCCCGAGCGATCCATCGAATTGCGTGAAACCTGGAAAGCAATCACCCCCGGTTATCACATGAACAAAAAGCATTGGAATACCCTCCTGCTCGACGGCTCGGTGCCCACCAAACTCATCCGCGAACTCATCGATCATTCCTATGACTTGGTGGTAAAGTCGCTGCCCAAAAACAAGCGATGATTTTCCTGCTCATCTTTCCCGAGATTCCGGCTTTCCACAGCGGCGGGAATCTTCTATTTCCGCTTCATGTCCGGCTTCGTTCGTGCCCTGTTTCTTTTGAGTCTGCTCGCGGTCCTTCCCGTTCACGCGGATCACGTCATCGTTTCCGGCGGCCCGGCCCTGCGGAAGTGGGAAAATTATCGGGTCCAGGAAGATCAGCACGACCGCTGGTGGGCCAATTTCATCCGCTCCGCAACATTGCGTATGGCGGAAATCCGCAAGGCGTACGGCTCCGATGCACCACTGGTGTGGATGGTTTTCAAACCCGGCTACGTCGCCCGCGGCCGGGAGGATGGCAAGCCCTACACCACCTGGATCACCGAACTCGCCGCCAAACGCCGGGTTTCCCTGATTTGGTTCGACTCAAGCTCCGGGTTCATTCAAGCGATGAACTCCCGCCCGCGCGGCTCGGTGCAGACGTTTGATTTCTTCGGCCATTCGAATCGCCATGCCTTCATGTTCGATTACGGCAGCGACATCATGGCAGCTTCCACCGCCTGGTTTCATGAACGGGACATCCCGCGCATCCGCGGGTCCGTATTTGACCGCAACGCCTACTGCAAAAGCTGGGGCTGCCACACGGGAGAAAGCATGAGCGCGGTCTGGAAGAATTCCATCGGAGTCGCTCTGGAAGGAGCCAAGGGCCCCACGGACTATAGGGTCTTGAGTGAGGCACGCCTGCCGGTGGTCAAAGGCAGTTGGGCGCGCTGATTTTCCAAGAGTTCTCTTGAGTTCAAAGGATTTCCACGGTCCTGCCCACGGCGGATTCGTAGATTTGGTGGAGGCGGAACGTCTGCTGTGCGCCCAGTTTTTGCCCGAATTGCGCGGCGAGATACAGCGCAAGAATCAGGCCCAACATGATCCCGGAAATCCAAAGCCCCCACGGCCGCATGCCCAGCGACCACTGGCAAAAGCCGAGGATGCTCGAAAACAAACCGAGCGATCCCACGATCAACCCGAAGTAAAGAAGCAGCGACCACATGTTCGCATTCGGCCCGTAGGTGCCGTGGGCGGTGGTGCCACCGTGGCCGGATGCCTCCAAACTCACATTCAACCGCGGCGACCAAAGCCTGCGTTGCTCCAAAGGCACCCGCAGACAAATGAATCCCGGAAAGCTCTTCACCTCGCAATCCGCCCCGGATTCTTCGATCCGTTCCACGATGTAACTCCGCGTTTCCTCCACCGACCCCTCCAACTCATGGGAAAACCGCGGCCGCATCCGGAAACTGCTCATACCCTCCCAGCATCAAAATCCAAGACCAAGTGTCAACCTCGCCCTACCAGCCAAAAAACCTCCCGAAAACTCCGCGACAATCCCCGTGACGGCCGTCACGCGAAATGTCGCGAGTGCTGGCGGGCGTCACGAGGCGGGCGCATCGGTCGGGCAGCCTGATTTCGGTCGCGACAATTTTTGTGACGGCCGTCACGCGGATTGTCGCGGGTGCTGGCGGGCGACCTAAGGTGGTGTGGCCGGTGGGACGAGGAGGGGTGGATGACGCTGGTTCCGCTTTTCGCTTGTCACTTCTTGCTATCGCCTTTGCAAGTGGCTTGGATCTCGGCTAGCCACTGACACGCCCAGCTTTACCACCATGACTCTCGCCGAACTCCAAGAGCTCCATTCGCTGCCCTTTTTCGATCTTCTCAAGCGCGCCCATGAGGTGCACGAGAAACATTGGCCGGATGGCAAAATCCAGCTTTGCACCCTGCTTTCGATCAAAACCGGCGGATGTTCCGAGGATTGTGCGTATTGCGCGCAGTCGGCCCGCTACAAGACCGAGCTTGAAAGCCATGTCCTGCTGGAGCGTGAGGAAGTGATGAAACATGCCCGCGCCGCCAAGGAATCTGGCTCCACGCGTTTCTGCATGGGCGCAGCTTGGAAGGGTGTGCGCGGCGGCACGCCGAAGTTTGATCAGGTGCTCGACATCGTCCGCAATGTTTCCACCCTCGGCATGGAAGTTTGCGTGACGCTGGGCGAACTCGGTCCGAAAGAAGCCGAGCAACTCCGCGACGCCGGGGTCACAGCCTACAATCACAACCTCGACACCTCGCCCGAGCACTATCCGAACATCGTCACGAGTCACACTTACGAGGATCGCTTGCGCACGATCCGCAACATCCAGGACGCAGGCATTTCCGTCTGCTGCGGTGGTATTCTGGGTCTCAGTGAAACCATCACCGATCGCCTCCGCCTGCTGGAAGTGATTTCAAATTTCAATCCGCAGCCTGAAA